>DMHA01000090.1 GCA_003449615.1 Flavobacterium sp. | reverse complement strand
GATGTAAACTTTTATCAAATAATTGATTCAATAAAAAGTTTAAAATGGAAAATTACAGATGAAACTAAGTTAATTCAAAAATACCAATCATTAAAAGCAACTAGAAATTTTAAAGGAAGAGAATATATAGCATGGTTTACAACTGAAATACCTTCTTATTTTGGTCCATTAAAACTTCATGGTTTACCGGGGTTAATATTAGAATTATCAGATTCTAAAAATGAAGTTACTTTAATTGCAAAAAAAATATCATATGAGTACGAAAATATATTCATTCCACATTTAACATATAAAACGATATCAAGAAAAGAATACAATAAAGAAATAAAAAATGAAATCGAAAAGATTACACAAAATATATCCTCAAAATATGGCCGAGGAATAAAAGTAAAAACGAGTTCAATTTCTTCAAAATCTTTGGAAAATGAAGAATAAATATTATAATAAAATTAATGTTAATAAAAAATGAATTAATATTTTGACCAAAAATAAAATACATATTCTTATATTCTTTTTGTTTTACAATTTAGTATATTCACAAATAAAAATTCAAGGAACATTAAAAGATTCAAAAAGCCATCCAGTAATCTCTGCCAGTATTATTCTAAAGGATAACACTGGTAAGATTATTACTTACAATTATACAGATGAATTAGGCAAATATGAATTAAAGACGGATAAACTAGGGCAATTTGTTTTAATTGCTTCTTCAATAGGTTTTGAACAACAAAGTATTAAGGTACTAATTGAAAATAAAAATGAAACCAAAACAATAGATTTTATCTTAACTCCAAAAATCACAGAACTCGAAGAAATAATAATTACATCCAAAAGACCTATTACAATAAAAAATGATACTATCATTTTCAATGCAGATTCCTTTAAACAAGGTAATGAACAAACCGTTGAAGATTTGTTAAAAAAAATACCTGGTTTAAATATTGATGCGAACGGCACTATTAAAGTTGGTAATCAAGAAGTTGAAAAAGTAATGATTGATGGAGATGATTTTTTTGAAAAAGGTTATAAAATTGTAACTAAAAATATGCCTGTTAATCCTATTGACAAAGTAGAAGTTTATCAAAATTATTCAAATAATAAACATTTAAAAGGTATTGAAAATAGTGAAAAAGTGGCTTTAAATCTTACGCTTAAAGAAGATGTAAAACGTGTTTGGTTTGGCAACATTCAAGCAGGTTATGGTTTAGTTTCAGAAAACCTTTATGAATTGCGAAGCAACTTAATGAATTTTGGAAAGAAAAATAAATATTATTTTCTGACTAACCTCAATAATATTGGCGAAGATGCTACAGGTGATATCAACCATTTAATTCGTCCGTATCGTTTTGATGAAGCAGGCAGTATTGGAGATGAACACAGTGTTAATTCATTACTTGGTTTGGGTTTTGATACTCCAAATTTAAAACAAAAAAGAACCAATCTCAACAATACAGAAATGCTTTCTTTAAACAGTATTTTCACATTATCAGATAAAGTAAAATTAAAAACACTTGGCTTTTTTAATACAGATGAAATTGATTTTTATAGAAATAGTTTTCAATCTTTTAGTGTTGACAATACAACATTTACAAATACCGAAAATTTTGTAGGTAGAAAAACGCAGTTAACAGTTTTTGGAAAAATAGATTTAACCTACGATATTTCAAAAACTAAAACTTTTGAATACACAGGAAAATTTAACAAAACAAAAGAAAAAAATAGAAGTGATTTGTTATTCAATAACGATTTATTAAACGAACGATTAAGTGCGAACAATCATCTTTTTGACCAAAAATTAGTTTATACAAACAAGTTTAAAGACAACAAAGTTTTTTTACTCTCAACTAGATACATCAACGAAAAAACACCGCAAAATTATTCAGTAAATCAATTTATTTTTAATGATTTATTTACCGAAAACGCTAATAACACCAAACAATTCAGCGAAAACAAAATGCAATTTGCAGGTGTTGAGGCACACTTATTAGACAAAAAGAAAAACGGCGATTTGTTTGAAATTAAAATCGGTAATCAATTGCGAATAGATGAGTTAAACACTCACTTTGAACTCTTGCAAGATGAAAATAATCTTTCTTTTCCAAATGGTTATCAAAACCAACTAACTTATACTACAAACAATTTATATTTATCAGCAAAATATCGTTTTAAATTTAAGAATGTTACTATACTAACTCAAGCAGACACACATCAATTATTCAACCAATCAGAAAATTTCAATGTCAAATCTAATCAAAATCCGTTTTTCATTATGCCTAAAATTGGCTTAGATTGGAAAATTAACGAGAAAAATAAAATCCTTAATTCATACTCTTATAATACTACAAACGCTAGCGTTTTGGATGTGTATTCTGGTTTTGTTCAGAGTGGTTTTCGTTCCTTTTCAAAAGGTCTAGAAGAATTTAATCAACTCAATTCATCAAGTGCCATTTTAAATTATACTTATGGCAGTTGGGGCGACAAGTTTTTTGCTAATACTTTTATTTTGTATTCAAAAAACAACGTTTTTTTTAGTACTAATTCTATTATTGCTCAAAATTATTCACAATCTGAAAAAATAATTATCAAAGACCGTGAATTTTTATCCATTTCATCAAGTATTGATAGGTATTTTAAACCTATTAAATCAAATTTAAAAATTAATTTAGGAGCAACCAAAACTAATTTTAAAAACATTGTAAACAATTCAAATTTAAGAGAAATTAAAAGATTAAATACTGATTATGGTTTTGAGTTGCGTTCGGGTTTTAGAGGATTTTTCAATTATCATATTGGCTCAAAATGGAATTACAACGAAGTTCAAACAACTATTAAAAATAGTTTCACAGACAATATGAGTTTTATAGATTTATCATTTATGTTTAGTGATAAATTTAATATTCAAGCACAATCTGAACGCTATTTTTTCGGTAATTTAGACAAAGACAACAACAAATATTATTTCTTAGATGTGGAAGCTCGTTATGTAGTTAAAGAAAATAAGCTAACTTTTTTCTTGTCAGGCAACAATCTTTTTAACACAGAAACATTCAGAAATTACAGCATTTCAGACATCAATATTTCACAAACCGAATACAGATTAATGCCACGATACATGCTTTTGAAAATGGAATATAGGTTTTAAAAGAGGAAAGGCTTCTTGCAACCGCCGTTTGGCAATATGGCGGGTTTAGGCTTAATTTAAAGATGGTTTTGTGTCTGAAAGTTCAGTAATAAACCGAAAGTTTAGGCTTACTTAATCCGCCACATCGCCAAGCGGCAAAACGTTAGTGGCAACAAAAAAAGCCACCGAGTAACCGAAAATCGAAAAAGAGTAGGGAAATTTTAAATAAAGTAAAATGAAATATTTAACAATACTTTTTTTAGCATTGGCATTTAATTGTCAATTATTCGCACAAACATTGCCTGATAGTTGCAAATTAAACATTGGGACAAACTTAGGTGGACTATCGGATTATGGCACAGAAATACCGTTTGTTGATTTGATGAAAACTTGTAGAACTTGGTATTCTAAGGACGTAGATAATCCTTTAAATCCATTTGACTCAGAAGCAGTAGATAGTATGACCTATCGACCAGACGGATACCCCACGCACATTCCACAAATTGTAGATGGTAGACCCTTTTTACAAAAAAATGCTACTATATGGGCTGTAACAGATGGCTGGAAAGCAGGAGATTATGTGGTTCTATTTGATGGCGTAGGAGAATTGAGTTTTTTGGGAGGTCTTAGCAACCTCACTCTGGTAAATCCTAATAAATATACATTTTCATTTCTCTCACCTATTGGTAATCTTTTAGAGCTGACGATAGAAAGTTCTCTTGCCACAGACCCAGTTAGAAATATAAGAGTACTACACGCAGATTACGAAACTACTTATTTGACACAACCATTTAATCCAATTTGGCTTGACAAACTTCTTATATTCAAGTCAGTACGCTTTATGGATTGGGGAGCCACAAACAATTGGGGGCAAATCGACCAATGGAGTTGGGAAGATACCACATTGTTCAATTGGAGTGAAAGACAACAAATGGATCATTACACATGGGCTGACTCCAAAGGTATTCCGTACGAAATGATGATAAAACTAATGAATGATTATGATTTAGATGGTTGGGTTTGTGTTCCACATAGAGCGAGTAACGATTATATCGATAATATGGCAACATTGTTTCGTAATACACTTGAACCACAGCGTGAACTTACAGTAGAATATAGCAACGAAATTTGGAATTGGATGTTTGGGCAAACTAACTGGTGTTACAAATATGGTTGTGAAAATACAGGAATAAGTTGGCCAGAAGGGATTGTACCTTATATCCAAAACTGCTTGGATAGATGGACTGCGGTATATGGTTCTGATGTAAATAGAATAAAAAGAGCAGTTGCATTGCAAACAGGCTGGGTAGATGTGTCGCAAAGAATTGCTTACAACCTCGTTCCAAGCAGTTTTGATGTCATTTCGCCTACATACTATTTCGGACTTGGCGAAGTTGCTGATGCAGAACTTGATGTTTTAGGCGCATCGGCTACGGTTGCCGATGTGGAAAGCAGGGTAAGGATGAATTGGGAGATTAATGAAAAACTATGGTTAAATGAAATCAAGACTACCATATCTGACTTGTTAAATAAACCTCTGTTTTTTTATGAAGGTGGTCAGCATATTACACCAACACCATTTGGTGAAGAGCCAACTTATGCACAGGCACTTTTAGATATTCAACGTTCAACAGAATTATACAACTTGTACAACGACTGGTATGATTATATTAGAACTTTACAAAGTGGTAGTCAGCCTTTGAAATTAATGAATTTTTCATTTATATCTGGCAGAAGTGCACAATACGGAAGTTGGGGTATTTTAGAATCAATGACACAGGACACTACTATAATATATGCACCTAAATATTCCGCTACGATAGAAAATATGGCTCATGGTGGTTGTTTTACATTTTCAATAAGCGATGTAAAGCCGTATGATTTAATAAAAATATATCCTAATCCTGTATGTACTCAATTAATAATTCAAAATGTGAGTAAAGAAAAATTGATGGTTGAAATATTTGACATCAACGGTAGGAAAATAAAAAATATAGAATTAATAGATTTTCAATCTACCATTGATGTATCTGATTTAATTAATGGAATATATTTACTAAATGTATCTTCTGCTTTGAAAAGGGTTTGTACATATAAATTAGTTAAAAATTAAATGCCACTAACAGCTAGAGTTTCGTTGGG
>DMHA01000206.1:5594-7166 GCA_003449615.1 Flavobacterium sp. | reverse complement strand
GGGGAGCATCTGAGGGTTCAAGACTTGCTTTGAAGTAGAAATTTAACTTTTGCCATAATTTTTGAACTTTTGAACATTCAAATTTATAACATTAAATCGAGTTAAAAAAATCTTAGTCAGTATTTAGTCAGTATTTAGTCAATTATATTAAATATCATTCTATTTTATTCTACTAATTGAATGTATCTTTAAAGCATTGTAAATATTGAATTTATAGCGATTTAAGTTAGTTTTGTCAATGGTTTAGGAGGCTGTTTAAAATTGTCAAATTGAAGTGTTTGTACTCCCGCTCTGAGTACAAATATTAATTCCGTAATCACTTATTTTAGAGGGGTTACGGGATTTTTTGGTTTTGGGTGTTACATTTCTTGTACAACTTTGATTTGAGTTCCTGTGTAGAAACGCATATTCTATAACCTTTTTTTCTAAACCATCTCTCAAAGGTTTATCGCCAGTCCAAATTTTGTGTTTTTTGTAAAGATTTAATGCAACAAAAAACATATCTTTTGGATCTATATCTTTTACAATTTCTGTTGCTGTAACAATATATTCTTTTGGAATTGTTTTAGTTTCAATGATTTTAATTTTAGCTTTCAAAATTTTGATTTGTTCTATTAATTCTAATTTTGAATATGGACATAGAAACAAAATCTTATCAAAATGATTTTTAATTTCGTCAAAAACAAAATTAGGTACAAAAAATTGTATTCTATTTTGTTCTTTTAAAATCTTGGCAACCGTTCCTCTAGGCGTTATTAATGCACTAAAAATTAAATTACTATCTGTAATTACTATCATTGTATGTGTTGTACTCTTGCATTAGTTTTTTGTGCATTGCTGTATTAACCTCTTTAGACAATTGCATAATTAGTTTTTGTTTGCTTATTTTTGGTTTTGCAGTTGTTGTGGGTTTAGCAAGCCCTTGTTTTGGCGCAACTTCTAATATCAATCCTTTTTCTTTGGCAAGATTTAATAATAGAGTTAAGTCTTTTTTTAAGTTGCTTTTTAATAATAGCGTTTCCATAACATATAATTTTAAAACACAAATATAGAAAAAAATCGTACTACAATAAAGCATCACCATTTTTACAAAATTCCCATTATTCGTGAATTATTTCTTCTTTGAGTACAAATATTAATTCCGTAATCACTTATTTTATAGGGGTTACGGGATTTTTTGGTTTTGGGGATTACATTTTTTTATGAAAAGTTTTGTTCAAAAATCCAAAATGTAGTTGCAGAAACTTAAATTAATGTTAGAATATAACCATAAAAAACGAACAATTTTATGATAAAAAACATTAGAAAATCATTGTGAAAGCCTTAAAAAACAATGCATTAAATAAAGAAAATATTTTTTTTGAGTAACAAATTGCAAAATAAATATTTAATTGTATATTTGCGACCCGAAAAGTCGGGATTAAAATTTATAAAACAATTTGTTATGTATGCAATCGTAGAGATAGCAGGGCAACAATTCAAAGTTAGCAAAGACCTAAAGGTTTACGTTCACCGTTTGACAAATGAAGAAGGAACAAAAGTTTCTTTCGACAAAGTTTATTTGTTAGACGA
>DMHA01000206.1:0-5407 GCA_003449615.1 Flavobacterium sp. | reverse complement strand
AGAAAAGGTTACAAAAAGAGGAACGGTCACCGTCAGTATCTTACCCAAATTGTAATCGAAGGTATTTCAGTTTCGGCCCCTAAAAAAGTAGCTGCCAAAAAAGAAACTGTTGAAATAGCTAAAGAAGAAGTAACAACCGAAGAAGTTGTTGCTCCTAAAGTAAAAAAAGCCCCAAAGGCTAAAAAAGAAGAAACACAAGAATAGTAACAATATAAAACCAATACGTCATGGCTCACAAAAAAGGTGTCGGTAGTTCCAAGAATGGTAGAGAATCAGCATCACAACGTTTAGGCGTTAAGATTTTTGGTGGACAAGCTGCTATTGCAGGGAACATCATCGTAAGACAAAGAGGTTCAAAACACAATCCAGGTGAAAATGTTTACATTAGTAAAGATCACACCCTACACGCAAGAGTAGATGGAGTTGTTGAGTTCCAAAAGAAAAGAGATAATAAATCGTATGTATCGATACTTCCATTTGAAGTTGAAGCATAACTGATTTATTCAATTTATTAGAAAACCCGTCCCGATAAAAATCGGAACGGGTTTTTTGTTTCTAAAATAAAGCTTCCAGCCTTCAAAAGGCTGGAACCTTTTTATAATCCACAAATTTAAAAACTAAAACAACCCTTCGATAGATAAATATCTTTCACCAGTATCGTAATTAAAGGTTAGCACAACCGAGCCGTCTGGAATAGTTTCTAGTTTTTTGGCGACAGCTGCTAATGAAGCTCCTGTCGAAATCCCAACAAGAATTCCTTCTTCTTTGGCTATTTTTCGGGCATATTCAAAAGCATCGTCTTTGCTCACTTGGACTATTTCGTCAATTAAATTGCTACTGTATATTGAAGGTACGAAACCAGCTCCAATGCCTTGCAAAGGATGTGGACCAGATGTTCCACCGCTCAAAACTGGTGACAATTCAGGTTCGACAGCGATTACTTTTACATTCGGAAATTTGGCTTTCAATACTTTGGCAATGCCTGTAATGTGTCCGCCAGTTCCAACGCCTGTGATGACATAATCTAAACCATTAGGAAAATCGGCAATAATTTCTTGGGCAGTTGTTCGTTCGTGAATGGCAACATTGGCTGGATTGTCAAACTGTTTTGGCGACCAAGCTTTTGGAGTTTCCAAGACCAATTCGGCTGCTTTTTCGATAGCGCCTTTCATTCCTTTTTCGCGAGGCGTAAGGACAAATTCGGCTCCGTAAATTTCCATTAATTTTCGGCGTTCCACACTCATCGATTCTGGCATTACCAAAATTACTTTGTATCCTTTGACTGCGGCAACCAAAGCCAATCCAATTCCCGTGTTTCCTGATGTTGGTTCGATAATTACACTTTCTGAATTCAATAATCCTTTACTTTCGGCGTCTTCAATCATTGCGACAGCGATTCTGTCTTTGATGCTATTTCCGGGATTCGATTTTTCTAGTTTAATCCAAACTTCTTTGCCGTTTCCAAACAACTTATTGATTTTAACTACGGGAGTATTTCCAATGGTTTCTAAAATATTTATTGCTCTCATATTTATTATAGTTTGAATTATACTCTTTTAAGGATTGCTAATTTTCATAAAATCAATTGGGTTGAAAATAAAATTTTCTAAACTTCATTGCATCTGGAACGAAGCATTGTTATTGAAATTTTAGTGTTTCAAAAAAATGAAAGTTTTTTTAAGCTTAATGAAGTGATTTAAAATGCGAATTCAATTAATAAATGCAATTCAATTCAACAAAATTTATCAGGAATATTAGAAATGTCAAAAAATCAATTGGTTTTAATTTTTTTTTGAAACACAGGAATTTTTACACCAAATTGAACGTCTATTCCTTTAGATTCTTTAGCAAATAGACTTGATAATGCCGAACCTGAACCAATAAAAAACACTCCAGTTCTTAACCCAAGACCTAATCTTGTGCCACTATATTGCATAAACGAAAAAGGAACATAAAAACTAACCCATTTTGATTCAAATCGAGGGGTAAGACTTAAACGATTTTCAATACTAATTTGGTTTAACGCCCCATTATCGACCAAACTAAAATCGCCATTAATGTTCAAATAGAATTTCTTGTGCAAATTCCAATCTATGTCTGTGTGTAAGGCGGTTGGTAAATTTGATTTAACTGCTCCGCTAACCTCTGTTTCAGTATAGAAATCACTCAAAAACACATCAAAACTATCCGCATTATCATAATCATCTTGATTTATGGTATTATTCAAATCGTATTTTTTGCGAATGCCCTTTTTGTAATTTATACTTCCTAAATCGGTAAGAGAGAAACTAAAACGCAGTTTGTATTTGTTCATTTCTTTGAAATTAGCAACCTCTTTTTTAGTAGTATCAAAATCGGGTCTCCATTCATAAACTAAACCAAGGTCAAAACCCAACCCTCTTGAATTAGAATCAATATTAATAGTTGAGTTTTCTTCAAAATCTTGGCTTGTTCCATATATTGCAGTTCCTGTAGATGTGTATTCGCTCAATTCTGGATCAGTAGTGTTTTCAACATATTCCAAGGTAACGTTTTCTCCCTTAAAATGGGCGTTTGCAATTCCTTGTAGGTATTTAACAGTGATACCGCCTTTTAAAAAGTGAACTCCTTTTTGATATAAAACCGAGGCATAAGACAAACCAAATTCGCTCCAAGAATTGGCAGTAAAATTTGGATTTCCAACGACATAATTAAAGTCATTTTTATCTTTTTCTTTGGACAATTCGTTTATCAAATAACCGTTCATTTCAACTAAATTCACGAACGACCTTGCTCTAGTAAATACAGCCAAACTATGTTTAGGGGTAATATTAAACATAAAGGCAGGCCCCATTAAATCGAGATTAACAGCTGCATTGTTGGAATTACTAAACGATTTTTTTGCCTGAATATCAAAGTCATAACCCGATTTTAATGCTTCAGAAAATTCTACCGCATACAAATCATTGCCAATAGAGGTACTAAAAGAGAATAGATTAAAATCGGTTTTGAAACGCGAATCAACTATCGTGGCAGGGTTATATAAAACTCCTTGAACACCTGCATAATTATCGTGATAATAACCCAGAAAAGATTGTGCGTTGGCAAAAGTAATAGAAACTAATAAGAATAGAAATAGTAATAATTTTTTCATGTTTTTTTGGTTTTGGTTTGAAGATACAAATGTATTTATTATTTGAATAGATTAAAATGAACTGTGAATTAAACTTACTAAAGAAAAGAAAATTTATTAAATTGTTAAAGTTTGAATACTTTTTTTGTTAATCCTTCTTCATAATATTGAAATAAATATATAAATAAAACCATTTTGTAGTCAAAAAAACTTCAGATTTTAGAAATGAGTAAAAATCAATTTCAAGTTTTATTATTAAATTTAGTTTTATTATTAAAAAATATTTAACGTGATTTAGATTATATTTAAAATGAAATCTTTGAATCATTTTAAATGGATAATATAATCAAATCTTCAATTTTAATTCAATTGCAATTTTATAACCATAGATTTTACCTATAAAATATAGAACATAAAACCAATATGGAGCGAATTCATATCAATTAATTCGGTATTGGTTTTGGCTGATTGAAACAACGAATTCAATCCATAATAGGCATATACATTTACCGAATTGTATCCTACTGAAAGATAAGTTCCATATTGAAAAGCATTGAAGTTTTTGTTATTTTCGACAATTATTTTTCCGTTGACGTCTTCATAAATTGATTTGTCATAAATTAAATAGCCCATTTTAAATCCGCCATAAATCCGCCAAAACTTATGACTTTCAAAAGTAGATGATCGCCATCTCAATTCAATTGGCACTTCAACAAGCAACTGACTAAATTTGTTCTTATCAAAAGAACTATTCGAGTCAAGAATGGAATATTCTAGAACATTATTCTGTTCCGAAATCTTTAGATTTTGATTGTAATTATTGTATGCAAGTCCTATTCCTGGCGCAATTGCAATAGTTCGAGTTTTATTGATAGGAAAATCGCGAAGAAATCCCAATGAAAACCCTGAGGAAAATTTATCTTGAGTCAATCCACTAGGTTTATTTTGTAAAGTGGTAAAAGTAAAGCTAAAATAAAACTGATCTTCACGGTAAAGGGAATCTATTTTTATTTTGGGGGCATTGTCTGAACTTATTTTTTCTTGCGAAAAAACAGGAAGTGCCATTACAAACAAGAAACATATCAGTAAAAATCGCATAATAAAACTTTAGTGGGATAAAATTACAAAAAAAACAGCCATAAGATTCCATTTTTTTAGATAGATAGAATATATTTACAAATATTAACAAATCAGGTTAAAGTTATTAGGTTTGCCTGAAACTCACAAAAAAATGCAAATTCAAGGACAAATTGTTGACATTCAAAATCGACGCATTTTTGCTGGCGAAATCACTGTCGAAAACGGGAAAATCATTTCGATAATCGAAAAAAAACACGAGGTCAAAAGTTACATTATGCCCGGATTTATCGATTCCCACATTCATATCGAAAGTTCGATGCTCGTTCCTTCAGAGTTTGCCAAAATTGCAGTGCTTCACGGCACAGTCGCAACCATTTCCGACCCTCACGAAATTGCCAATGTTTTGGGTTCGGCAGGCGTTTACTATATGATTGAAAATGGCAAAAAAGTGCCGTTGAAATTCCATTTTGGCGCACCATCTTGTGTTCCTGCAACAAATTTTGAAACTGCTGGCGCTGTTATCGATTCGGAAGGAATTGCAGCATTAATGGCTTCTCCCGACATTTATTACTTGGCGGAAATGATGAATTATCCCGGCGTTTTGTTTGACGATACAGAAGTTTTAAAAAAAATTGAATGGGCAAAACATTTCAATAAACCCGTTGATGGTCACGCTCCAGGATTGAGAGGCGAAGCTGTAAAAAAATATATTTCGGCAGGAATTTCTACCGACCACGAATGTTTCAGTTTTGAAGAAGCCGAAGAAAAATTATCGCTCGGAATGAAAGTCCTCATTCGCGAAGGAAGTGCTGCCAAAAACTTTGAAGCACTGATTGATTTACTTCCAAATAATTACGAAAATATGATGTTTTGTTCAGATGACAAGCATCCCGATGATTTGATTGTGGGACACATCAACTTGCTTTGTGCTAGGGCTGTTGCCAAAGGAATTGACGTTTTCAAAGTCCTGCAAGCCGCTTGTGTGAATCCTGTCTATCATTACAAAATGAATGTGGGATTATTGAAACAAAACGATGCTGCTGATTTTATTATAGTCGAAAATTTAGTCGATTTTAAAGTGCATCAAACCTACATCAACGGACAATTAGTGGCTAATGATGGAGAATCTTTTGTCGATCACGTTCCTTTTGAAACGCCAAATAATTTCAATATTGTTGCCAAAACAATCGAGGATTTTCAAATTTCTGGTTCAGG
>DMHA01000179.1 GCA_003449615.1 Flavobacterium sp. | reverse complement strand
TTCCAATAAAAAAGAGGCACATTAACCTCTTGATATTTATTCATTTCGATAACTCTATAATGTTGACGCTAGCGTAATGGGTTTTCCCGATAGTAATCGGGACAGGCTGTTCAACACGTGTTTTATTGATTGTGTTTCGCACCCAACGAAATTCTAGCTGTTAGCAAACGTTATTTGTTGTTTTGGAATTCTTTAATTTGTTCCCAAAATTTTGGGTCGACCATTTTCCAATAAATTTCATAAAAATCTTTCTTTTCATGATTGTTGTTTTTTATCAGTTCACCAAAAAAGTTCGTTAGAGAAATTTTTTCTTCAGTTTGTTCCACTAGAACGTCTTTCTCTTTTTCATCTAATATCATAACAGATGCGTAAATATGTTTCCATTCCTCAAGTCCATTTGTCAGAATTGTATACTTTTTTCCATTTGAGAATAGTTCAATATTTTTCCACATTAGTATTGGATGATTTCTGTTGCTAGGATAAATTTCTTTATCCCATTTTCCATATTTATCATACATCACTTTGTGCGTATAAAGAGCAGAATAGACACATTCATATCGGATTTCATTAATTTTTGTTGTATCCTCACCATTAACAGTAATATATTTTTCATTCAAAATATCGGTAAACTTATTTTCATAAATTTTTGGGCATTTTGTTTCATTAACAACTTTTTGAGATGAAGAACAACTTAAAAAAATAGAAAATATAACTGTTTTGTATATTCCTTTCATAGATTGGGTTATAATGTTTGCCAAAATCAACAGTTGGACGATGTTATCTCTTCAAAGATAACATTTTAAAGTTGGGATATAAATTTACCTGATAAATATATCTAATCTTTTGAATTTTAATTGTTTATTTCCGAAAACAAAAAAAACTTATTCCATTTTTTTGTATTGTCGGTGGTCTTTTTTTTAACACTCTTCAAAAATAAGAAAAATAGTATTACAAATTATCTAATGGGCTAATTAATTTTAGAATATTTTTTGACTTATTTCAGTCAAAATTTAAGATGTATTTTCTATTGCAGGATATGTAGTATATATAAGGATACACGACAAATTGCATTTATCTAAAAAATAACCTTTACCCGTAATGTTAATTTAATCCAATACCCCACGGTTAATCCCGAAAGATTTCGGGAGTGGGCAATATTGAAGAGGGTTTTTCAATGACCATAGCCAACGGTTTCAACCGTTGGAAATTTAAAAGTGCAATTTGTCGTACACCCTTTTTATAACCTTAACAACTATCCTCAACAGAATTCCGTAAATTTGTAACTCACAATAACAAAATGAAACGCCCACGACAATCGCCATTGACACACAGGGTATGATTATAGGCGTTCCATCTGACCGATAAAAAACAATAAAAATAAGCAGATGAAAAACACCTACACGATTACCGGAATGTCCTGCAATGGTTGCCGTACCAAAGCCTACAACGCCCTGAACGAAATAGATGGGGTAGCAGCAACCGTTACTTTGGATCCGCCATTAGCGACCATTGTTTCGGAAAAATCGGTTTCTCTTTTTAAACTTCAAAAACAATTATATACCGCTGGTAACTATATTATTAGCGAAAGCGATGAATCGAATGTCAATTCTATTTATAGCAAACCCCAACCCAGCAAAATGAATGTGGTTGTTTTGCCCGAAACTGCTTCTGGAAAATACTATTGCCCAATGTTTTGCGAAGGCGATAAAGTCTATGATTCACAACTGGGTTGCCCTGTTTGCGGAATGGATTTGGTGAAAGCGCCCGATTTGAATGTCAATAAATCGCATTATACTTGCCCGATGCATCCCGAGATTGCTCAGGATCAACCCGGAAATTGTTCTATTTGCGGCATGGATTTAGTTCCTGTAAAAACAGTTGAAGAAGAAGAAAACAAGCCTTACAAAGATTTGTTATACAAAATGAAAATTGCCACTACATTCACCATTCCCGTTTTCATAATTTCGATGATGGAAATGCTACACAACAATCCATTGTTGCAAATTATGGAAACCCAAAAGTGGAATTGGGTGCAATTTGTCTTATCGCTTCCTGTGGTTTTTTATGCAGGTTGGATGTTTTTTGTTCGTGCATGGAAATCCATCCTGACATGGAATCTCAATATGTTTACCTTAATCGGAATTGGAACCGGAATTGCATTTATTTTCAGTATTGCGGGATTGTTGTTTCCTGAATATTTCCCGGCAGAATTCAAGCACCATGGCACGGTTTCACTTTATTTTGAAGCTTCGGTGGTAATATTGACCTTGGTTTTGTTGGGACAATTAATGGAAGCCAAAGCCCACGGACAAACGAATAAAGCCATCAAAGAATTGTTGAAATTGGCTCCAACCGAAGCGACTTTGGTTTATGAAGGAAAAGATAAAATAATTTCCATTCACGACATCAAAAAAGGAGATTTCTTGCGTGTGAAACCCGGAGAGAAAATTCCGGTGGACGGCAAAATAACCGATGGCGAAAGCAGCATAGACGAATCGATGATTTCAGGAGAACCCATTCCTGTGGATAAAACAATGGACGATGCCGTTATTGCGGGAACCATCAACAGCAACAAATCTTTTGTGATGATTGCCGAAAAAGTGGGTTCGGAAACCTTGCTTTCGCAAATTGTGAAAATGGTCAATGATGCCAGCCGTTCGAGAGCGCCCATTCAAAAATTAGCCGACAGTATTGCCAAATATTTTGTGCCAACAGTAGTTATTATTTCAATTTTAACTTTTATTGTTTGGGCAAATTTTGGTCCAGAACCCGCTATGGTTTATGGTTTTATCAATGCGATTGCGGTTCTGATTATTGCCTGTCCTTGTGCTTTGGGATTGGCAACGCCAATGTCGGTTATGGTTGGAGTAGGCAAGGGCGCACAATCGGGCGTTTTGATTAAAAACGCCGAAGCTTTGGAAAATATGGACAAAGTAAACGTGCTAATTACCGACAAAACTGGAACGATTACCGAAGGCAAACCATCAGTCGATCAACTATTTTCTTCAAATGATGAAGCCAATAATTTGTTGCAAAACATCGCTTCCTTGAACCAATACAGTGAACATCCATTGGCGCAAGCCGTGGTAAATTATGCTAAAACAGCAACTATTTCTTTAATAGAAGTAAAAGATTTTGAAGCCATTTCAGGCAAAGGTGTCATTGGTACGGTTGCCAATAAAAAAGTGGCTTTGGGAAATAAGAAGCTGATGGAGCAAGTA
>DMHA01000373.1 GCA_003449615.1 Flavobacterium sp. | reverse complement strand
TCCACACCGCCCTGTAGGGGCGGGACAGAGAGATATCAGATTTCAGATGTGAATTTTGTGATATGTGATATGAAAAAATGAATTAACCGAAAGCTTGTTCCAAAAATGATTTGAATTTTAAAATATCATTTTCGACATCTTTGTGTCCTTCTATGATTTTCTATTTTAACTTAAGTCCAGTTTTTCTAATTTTTTCGGCAAATGAGCAGTTTTCCAACTCAATGATTTCGACCTTTCGCGATAATTTTTCTTCTAATTCTGAAATGGCTTTAAAATACAAATTTGTAGACAATCCTTTTACAGCAATATCTATATCAGAAATATTGTTAAACTTATTTTGAATTAAAATAGAGCCTGTAATATATAATTCATCAAGCTCTATTAATTGAAAATATATTTTTATTTCATCTATAGATTTTTGCAACAAATCCATTCTTTTTTGCTCCAAAAACTGATGTTTTTCATATTCTATTTTTTCAATAATATGAGTTGAAAATTTCATCCTATTTTGATTCATTTGTTAACATATATACATAAATATTATTGATAATTTATCATGTTATAATTACGATATATGTTACAAATATATTAATAAAGTACGTAAAAAACAAATCGGATTCATTATGAAGAACGAGGGAATTAGGAACGAGGAACGAGGGAATAGGTGAATAGGTGAAACCCATTTTAAATCTTATTTGATCAAAAAGCACGCAGCGGGTAATTGTATCGCAAATCGTTTATAAAAGTCCAATAGTTTTTGTTTGAAACGAAAATTAGTTATCTTTACAAACGAAAACTTTAGCTGATGATATCAAAAGATGTTATAAATCAAATTGTTAACTCTCAACAAGAGCGTTTGTTACTGATGGACACCTTGTTGTTGCGTGAAATACCTAAACTGCAAATGAACACATCACAAGCGATGATTGTGCAAGGAGTAAGAAGATGCGGTAAAAGTACTTGGCTTCATCAAATATTTAAAAAATATGAACAAGCTGCCATCTTTTTAAATTTCGAGGATCCCCGATTATCAGGTTTCAATTTACAGGATTTTAACCGTTTGCACGAGATAGCTCTAGAGAAAAATTGTACGGCTTACTTTTTTGATGAAATTCAAAACATTCATCAATGGGAGAGCTTTGTCCGTTTTCGGTTAGACGAAAGATACCAGGTATTCATAACAGGCTCCAATGCTTCCATGCTAAGTAAAGAATTAGGTACAAAACTTACCGGAAGACACATCTCCAAAGAAATGTTTCCATTTTCTTACGCTGAATTTATAAGCTTCAAACAAATTGCATCGAATGAAAATAGCACGATAAGTTATCTAAACAACGGTGGTTTTCCTGAATACCTGAAAACAGGCAATCCTGATGTATTAATGCATTTATTCAATGATATCATTATAAGGGATATTGCAGTAAGATACGGCATAAAAAATACGGCAATTTTAATGCAATTAGCAGCTTGGTTGGTTTCAAATATCGGAAAATTATTTACTGCCAACAGCCTGCGAAAAATTATTCCCATTCAATCTTCATCAACTATGATGGAGTATTTAGCATACTTCGCAGATAGTTATCTGTTTTTTTATGTGCCAAAATTTAGTTATTCATACAAAACCCAAATTATTAATCCAAAAAAATTATACTGCATTGATAACGGTCTGGTAAAAATCAATTCCATTTCATTTACCGATAATGTTGGACGCTTATTCGAAAATATGGTATTCTTGCAATTGAGAAGATTTTATTCGGAAATCTATTATTTTAATGAAAAAAAAGAATGTGATTTTGTTGTATTTGAAAAAGGAAATATTCATAAGCTATATCAGGCGTGTTGGGTATTGAATCAAGATAATACCCAAAGAGAAACAGAAGGCTTGCTTGATGCATTAATTTTTTTCAATCTAACTACTGGTTATATCATAACACATCAGCAACATGATTCATTTATTGTTGAAAACAAAACAATAATTGTATTGCCTTTTCATGAATGGATTGGTGGTTAGGTTTTATAGTCTGAAAGTCTTAAAGTCGAAGGTCTGAAGGTCCCAATGATTATAAAACTCAATTTTATGATTATAAATTTTTACTATTGATTCAGACGTACGATTACAACATATCCTTTACAAAATCATTAAAATACTGTATTTTACTACTATTATTTTTATTAAAAAGCAAATGCTCAACATCCTTTTTTTTGATGCTTAAATCGACGTTTTGAAGCATAACTCCTATTGCTTCTTTCAGTTGTACATGATTACGAATACCGCATTTCTTTTTCAAAAAATCATAATCAGGAGTGCTTTGTCCTAATAAAAACAAGACATCGTAAAAATCCCTTCCCTTTTGTCGCGATAACATGGCTGATATTTTCATAGCACACAATACACTATCGGACGGCACAGGAAAAGGAAAATGAAAACCACATCCTTTAATGTAAGCAATAACAGAAGCATAATCAATATGCTGGTCTTCACTTTCCATTTTTATTAAGAAGCGTTGATCTTTATGTCCTGTTATGCCCAAATCAAATAAGAGCTTTGGAAAATAGAGATTACGTCGAAAAGCCGAAAGATTAGGATTCACTTTGTCTCTTGTTTCCACCGCGTATCCATTTCGTATTAAAAATTGTAATACGCTATCTGTCATCGTATTAAACTCTTGCTCTGATAGATTTTTACAATCAAAATCCAAATCTTCCGAAAATCTGTCAATGCCTTTTACCAAACGTAAATTTGTACCTCCTATAAAAGTTATTTTTTTTACGAAGGAGGTATTTGATAAGTAATCTAGTATTAACAATTGCAAATATTCCTTAACGATGTATTGAGAGTGCAATGGATTCTCTTGAATAGGAAGTGGAAAATATTTTTTTATCAAGTCGAGCTTAATCATAAATTATATGTTTTAATCAGCATACTTAAACGTTTGTCCAACGATTTGTTTTTAAATTGCCCGGCATATTCTAAAAAAAGATTTTTATCGAAATCCGTAGATAAATAATCATCATCTAATCGCAAATCCGAAAATTCATTTTCCGAATCATAAAAAGGGTATAAATAAAGCAAATCGAGCAATGCTTTCTCGGGTTGCGCAATTTGCAATGCTCTTCCATCGGGCAATGGTTTTAAATCATACCCGAAAAACAAAGAAGGATTTATTGTTTTATAGGAATATTCTCCAAAAACATTTGTAAAAGAAAATGTTTTTAACGTGGTAACACTTGTAATTTGAGTAACAGATTCAGGTATAATTCCATAAAAAGACAAGCCACTATGTAAACTAATATACGATGGTTGATAGATTCGATTGGCAAAATAAGAAGCAAAGTCGGGAAACTTCAAATATTCAGGAAAAGTATAATAAGACTGTCGCAATTTAATTAAAAGCCCCTTCTTCAACCAACGTGTCAGGTTATTGCTATCGAAATTGGGATACCATGCATAAACTTGATTCGTATTGAAACATGCCAATTCAAACATGGCATTTCTAAATTCCAAGAAGCTCATTTTATTTCCATTATTCTACAAATATAACGAATTTTAGAAACAAAACAAAAATTGGGATAAATCCTTCGGTAATAGGTGAATAGGAACGAGGAACGAGGTGAAAGGCGAATAGGAATGAGGTAAAATGGGCGCTAGCCCTGCAATCTTTGAAGCTAGGGTACTATGATGCTAGGTTGCTAAGATACTAGGTTGCTAAGTTGCTGGGTTGCTA
>DMHA01000056.1:3401-4177 GCA_003449615.1 Flavobacterium sp. | reverse complement strand
ACATTACTATTTGTTTTTACATTCACAGCCTGTGATGATACTCCAGTAGTGTTTGATAATGTAAACGGACAAGTAGCTTTACAATTTACAACTCGTTCTTTTAATGTGACGGTTCCACCAGAAGGATTAAGTATCGCTTTGCCAGTAAGCGTTACCACTGTTTCTAAAGTCGAAAGAACGTTTACCGCTGTTCTTGTAGATGGTTCAACTGCACCCACTTCTTCTTATTCAATAGGTACAGTGACAATTCCTGCAGAATCTTATGCAGGGACTTTAAATGTTACATTAAATCCTGCTCCTCTTACCGATGGTATTTCATACACATTACCTGTAAAATTAATTGCTCCAGAAGGAGGAACTGTGTTTAATGAAATTGCAACAATTAAGTTTAATAAAGTGGTAATTTGTAATGATTTAGTTCTAACAGTAACCACAGATATGTATGCAGAAGAAACTTCTTGGAAAATTAAAAATGCTGCAGGAACAGTAGTTGCCTCTATTGCGCCTGGTACATATGGGCCAGCTAGTTCTCCAGCTAGCAGAGGAAAAGTATATACACATAACATTAATTTGCCTAATGGGACGTATACTTTAATAATGGAAGATGTTTATTGTGACGGTCAAGCTGATGGTGTTTATAATGGTGGTTATTCTTTAGATTGTTCTATCATTAATCACGCATCGGGAACTGGAGCTTATGGTTGTACTAAAATTACAACATTTACAGTAAACTAATATAGATTATTCAAAGATTTAGAAAAGAGTGTTTTGTTGAG
>DMHA01000056.1:0-3375 GCA_003449615.1 Flavobacterium sp. | reverse complement strand
TTTTGTTGAGTCAAAACACTCTTTTTTTGATATTTAAATTTACTATTCGGCAATATATAACGCAATAATCATCTTTAAAGGCAAAAATAAAAAACTGTTCAAATCATTAAAATAAAACATCTTTTCATAGTAATTTTTTTTTAAATTTGAAATCTAAAAGTTTGACTTTAAAATTGAATTTAATTATGAGTAAAACAATTTTAGGATTTGATTTACTTTTTTCTTGTACAGAAAATCAAATGCCCATGACAATCATCATTGAAACATAAGAAAATAGTTATAGGAGTTCATTCTTCAAATAATAAAAAATAAACAATAAATAATAAATAATAAACAGATGAAACATATAAATTTTGCTTTATTTCTTATTTTTTCTATAAGTTTTGGTTTGAATGCTCAAACCAAATCTGATGTAAAGAATATAGTATCAAATTATGACATCCCTCTTTTACAAGAAAAAATAAAAACTACAAAAAAGCATGAACAATTTAAACAAGCCAATGCAATTGTCAAAGCTAGAAAACTCAAAATCCCCTTAAAAATTAAAAAAACCAATGGGAATATAGATGAGATATATGATTTTCCAATAAATGGTATTCCACTTTATAGATCTTTAGACAATCTTGATGCCGCAATTTCAACACGTACAACTCAACTCTATTCAGGTGCGTCTTTGGGGCTTAATTTGCATGGACAAGGAATGGTAGCTCGAATTTGGGATGGGATTGATCAAGTTAGAGCTTCACATAATCTTTTGAATGGCAGAGTAGTTGTAGTAGATGATTTAACTACTCCAACAGCTTTTGGAGATCATGCAACACACGTTACAGGAACTATTGTTGCATCAAATGTAACGACTGCAACACGCGGTATGGCTTTTGAAGCAACAGCAAGAACATTTAATTGGAGCAATGATCAATCTGAAGTATTAGAAGAAATTCTTGGAGGCATGTTGCTTTCTAATCATTCTTATGGTATTCCCTTAATTAATACTTCGGGAGATCAATTGCCAGGATGGTACATAGGTTCATATACAGAATCTGCAAGAGAATGGGATGAAATTGCCTATATGGCTCCCTATTACTTAAGAGTTACTTCTGCTGGTAATAGTGGAAACGATTTCAACTCAAATGCTACTACAACAGGATATGACAAATTAACATCAGACAAACTTGCCAAAAACTCTTTACTTGTTGCAAACGCTCAAGATGCGGTAGTCAATACAGCAGGGGATTTACTTTCTCCCGTATTGATTAATTCATCAAGTAGCCAAGGCCCAGCAGATGATGGAAGAATAAAACCAGACATAACAGGAAATGGAACAAGTGTTGTCTCTTGTACTGGAACAAGCAATTCTGCGACAACTTTACTTAGTGGTACATCTATGTCTTCGCCAAATGTAATGGGTACTTGTTTATTATTACAACAACACAGCAAGAACTTAACGGATAATTTTATGAAGGCTGCAACTTTAAAGGGATTAGTTACTCATACTGCAGACGATGCGGGTAACCCTGGACCAGACGCCATATTTGGTTGGGGCTTATTAAATGCCAAAACAGCAGCGCTAACAATGTCTAATAATGGTTTAACCTCATGGATTTCAGAAGAAAAACTAAATCAAGGAGATACCTTTGTTATGGATGTAAAATCTGATGGAGTAAGTCCATTAATTGCTTCAGTTACTTGGACTGATTTACCAGGAATTCCCAACACAAATGCTAGCTTAATAAATAACCCAATGATAGCACTCGTCAACGATTTAGATGTTCGAATTACAAAGGATGGCAATACATTTTATCCTTGGAAGATTATTGCAACTCAAGCTGCTGATAATGCCACACGTACATCTGATAACAATGTTGATAATGTTGAAAATATAAAAATAGACACACCAACATCAACAGGAACATATACAATTACGGTAACCCATAAAGGAACATTAGTTACAGGGAAACAAGATTTTTCGTTAGTAGTAACTGGAATTTCTTCCAATTTTTCCTTAACTTCTACTTCATCAGACTTAACAGTTTGCTCTAATCAAAATGCTACATATACTTTCAATTATAAGCAAACAACAGGTGTGGATACTGTAAACTTTACACCAATTGGAATTCCCGCTGGTGCAACTGCAGTAATTTCACCTACTTCATTAAGTGCTGATGGTGTAGTAACACTAACAATATCAAACTTAAATAGTGTTGCACCCAATTTATATGAAATTGGAATTAAAGGTGAGAATGGTACAGAAAATGAAATTAGGAAAAAAAGTTTAAGAGTTTATTCTTCAACTTTTTCTTCTTCAACTTTGATTTTCCCTGAAAATGGACAAAATGATGTAGCTACATCATCAATTTTTTCTTGGGCAAATGATATTAATGCTGAATCATACAAATTACAAATAGCCACAGATTTAGCCTTTACTAATATAGTAAGTGATGTAAGTGATATAAAAACTACTTCCTCTTTAATTACAAGTTTAATTCCAAATACACAATATTATTATCGAGTAACGCCCAGTAATAGATGTGGAACAGCAACACCAGAAGGAGGAATATCTTTCCAAACAGGAAACACAACTTGTAATAGATCGGATGTCTTTGAAGCAACAGATTTTTCTAAAGCGGCAATTGCAAATATAGCAGATTCCGAAGCCTCTGTTCCAATAACTGTAAACGGTGGACTTAAAATTTCTGATTTAAGTGTTGAATTAGTAATTAATCATGAGTATGTTGCTGATATGATTGTAAGTCTCATTGGGCCAGCCTCTATTGGGAGTCCAGAAGTATTGCTTTTGGCAAATACTTGTGGCGAATTTAATGATGTAAATGCTACATTTAATGATTCAGGTGCATTGGTTGCTTGTTTTGACATTTCGCCTTCTATAGCAGGAACTATTAAAGCTGTTGGAAAATTAAGTGATTTCAATAACAAACTTGCAGATGGAGTATGGACATTAAAGGTTTCAGATCCTTATGAAGGAGATGGAGGAAATATAGTATCTGCCAAAATAAAAATTTGTAAATTATCTCCAAATAACTTATCAAATTCTAAATTTGAACTAAATAACATTAGTGTTTTCCCAAATCCATCAAAAGGATTTTTAAACATTTTGAATACCGGACCAGATACTAAATCGATAGTTAATTTATTTGACTTACAAGGAAGAAAATTATTTAAAAAAGAAATTTTTGGACAGAATGAAGTATTAAATTTGACTAACTATTCCAATGGTATTTATCTTTTGAATATAAAAAATGGAGGTAAAGAAATAACTCAAAAAATTATATTAAACAAATAATATTTTTAAAAGCTTTTAAATAGAAGTGATTTAAAAACAGACTACTGTCATAGGATACTAAAAAATATTATTTG
>DMHA01000363.1:1089-3228 GCA_003449615.1 Flavobacterium sp. | reverse complement strand
GCGTTAGGTTTTTGAATTTGCCTAATTTCGGCACAACTAACCCATAACGTTTTGGGGCTTTGCGAAGTGGCGATGAACCAATACCAAGCCTTCACAAATATAAACAAAACTTTAAATTAATAACCTTTCCGATTTCAAATAAATCCCGTGCCTCGCCATTTCTTGAAACCGCTGATGGCAGTAGTGTTTTATTTTTTAATCGCAACTTTTGGCAAACCTACTTTTGCTAAAATTTCGTTTGCTTTTTTTAATTTTTCTGGAAATAAAACTTTTCCTTTTAGTTCTTCCAATTTTTTGTCAAAAACAATGATTGGAACTTTCGATTGATTTAATTGTTCTATTGTCATCGATTAATTTCATAGTTTCTATTTATTCCCCACAGTCCTCCCAAAAAACCGATCGTCTTTATCTGTTCTTCCTCCGTCTTCCAATGGAAATTCTTTTCTCATTGGATGGGAAACCATTTCGTCCATATTCAGAATACGTTTCAACTGTGGATGACCTATAAAGTTGATTCCATAAAAATCCCATGTTTCTCGTTCCATCCAGTTGGCCCCTGGAAATATGGTGGTCATGGTTTTTATAGTTGGATTTTCTCCGCTGATAAATGCCTTTATTTTGATGCGTTTGTTTTCATACCAATTGTGCATGTGATAAACCACTGCAAATTGTCTTTCTAACTCATTATCAGGATAATGCACTCCACAAATATCAGTGAGAAAATGAAAACGTAAGGTTGGGTCGTTTTTCAAGAAAAGAACAATGGCTGTGATTTTATCGGCTGCAACTTCGAATGAAAAAATATCTTTTTCCATATTGAAATGAAACACGCTTTCGCCAAATGTTTCCACTAATTTGTCTTGAATTGCTGTGGTTTCTAGGCTCATTTCCTTATTTTATATTATAAGATTTCAATAATTCTTGATATTCTGGCAAACTTCTTCTTCTTACAGACTCGCTTTTTACCAAATCTTGCAATCGCATTACCCCGTCTACAATTTGTTCTGGTCGTGGCGGACAACCTGGCACATAAACATCAACAGGAATCACTTTGTCTATTCCTTGCAAAACCGAATAGGTATCGAAAACTCCGCCAGATGAAGCACAAGCTCCAACGGCAATTACCCAGCGAGGTTCTGCCATTTGCTCATAAACTTGACGCAAAATAGGCCCCATTTTTTTAGAAATTGTTCCCATAACCAGCAACATATCGGCTTGACGAGGCGAAAAACTCACACGCTCGGAACCAAAACGGGCTAAATCATAATGCGAAGCCATCGTTGCCATAAACTCAATACCGCAACAAGAAGTTGCAAAAGGCAAAGGCCAAAGTGAATTGGCCCGAGCTAACCCTACAACATCGTTCAAAGTAGTGGCAAAAAAACCTTCGCCTGAAACGCCTTCAGGTGGGGCAACCATTTTTATGTTTGAATCACTCATTTCTATATTAGATTTTGGATTTTAGATTTTAGATTCAGGCGAATCTTAAAAAAGTAAAATCAATTTTTAAAAAATCAATACCTTAATTTGAGAAATTTATGTTTTTAGATCTAAAATCCTAAATTTAGTTGTTCTAAATCTAAAATCTGAAATCTCTTTACTCCCACTCTAACGCTTTCTTTTTGATGATATAGAAAAAGCCTATCAAAAGTAGCGACATGAAAATCACCATTTTGACCATTCCTTCCAGCCCTAATTCCTTGAAATTGACTGCCCAAGGATACAAAAAAACCACCTCAATGTCGAAAAGGACAAAAAGAATGGCAACAAGAAAAAATTTAATTGAAAAAGGAATTCTAGCATTTCCAATTGATTTAATCCCACATTCAAAGTTTTCGTCTTTAATTTTTGAAGATCTTTTTGGCCCTAATTTCCCTGAAATTATAATTATCCCCACAACAAATACTATGGCTAATAACATTTGCATCAGTATAGGTAGGTAATCTATTTGACTTGATTGCATATTAAATTTTATTTTAGTATAAATAAGTTTACAAAGATAAGTTTCAAGTCATTAAAACACAAGTTAAAAATCAAAATTTAGTTACAGAGAAATCTTATTTAACGAAGAATTAAGGTTTGTTTATATTTAATTGATGAATTTCAGTTTGCATCAAACCAAAAAAGCGTCCCGATACA
>DMHA01000363.1:0-919 GCA_003449615.1 Flavobacterium sp. | reverse complement strand
ATGTCTTTTCCTGTTTCTTCGTCTGTAATGAATCCGTAACCTTTTGATTCATTGAAAAATTTAACTGTACCTGTACGCATTGTAATTGTAATAATAATTTATAATGTGGCAAATGTAATATTTAATCTAATACGAAAATATAATTTTGAAAAGATTTTATTAAAATATTTGATTTTCAACGATTTCTAACAAATTTTACTATGAATTTCTATAAATCCAATTTTATATGCAATTCATTCAGTTGCAACTCATCAATGATTGATGGTGCATCAATCATTACATCTCTTCCGGAATTGTTTTTGGGGAAGGCAATAAAATCGCGAATGGTTTCTTGACCACCCAAAATAGATACTAATCGATCTAACCCAAAGGCCAAACCTCCGTGAGGTGGTGCTCCATATTGAAAAGCATTCATCAAGAATCCAAATTGATCCTCGGCTTGTTCGGGTGTAAATCCTAAATATTTGAACATCAATTGTTGTGTAGCTTTGTCGTGAATACGAATTGAACCACCACCAATTTCGTTTCCGTTCAAAACCATATCATAGGCATTGGCACGAACTGCTTTTGGATTGGTTTCCAACAAGTGCATATCTTCGGGTTTTGGCGAAGTAAATGGATGGTGCATCGCGTGGTAACGTCCCGTTTCTTCCTCAAATTCTAATAGCGGAAAGTCAACTACCCAAAGTGGGGCAAACTCATTGGTTTTCCTTAATCCTAATCGGCTGGCCATTTCCATTCTAAGGGCCGAAAGTTGTGTTCGGGTTTTCTCAGCTGGTCCAGAAAGCACAAAAATCATATCGCCAGCTTTGGCTCCAGTTGTTTTTGCCCAATTTCCTAAATCTTCTTGATTGTAAAATTTATCTACCGATGATTTGAAAGTGCCGTCTTCATTGCATTTAACATAAACCATTCCGCT
>DMHA01000130.1:15115-15290 GCA_003449615.1 Flavobacterium sp. | reverse complement strand
CACGATGCAGGATTATTTGTTAGAAGATTTAAAACAAATTGGAAACACTATAAATCAAATCCTTTCGAGTGGATTGTGGATGATTTTTCACAATCCAAAAATATTCAGGTTATTGGAACGCCAAAATCTATTGGTCAAGCCAAAATTACAGGAAGTATTATTGAAAACATAATCA
>DMHA01000130.1:0-15051 GCA_003449615.1 Flavobacterium sp. | reverse complement strand
CAAATGCAACATTTGACAAAGTGGCTGTAATTCTTGGAGAGGAAAGCTTGTTGGTACCACTATTATATTCTTTGCCATCCACTATTGGTGCTTTGAATATCACAATGGGTTATTCAAGTAAGAACAATCCAGCACAGATTTTGATTGCCAAATTGTTCAAAATGCACACGAATGCTTTGTCTCGAAATGCCAAAAGTTATGTCTTGTATTACAAAGATGTTTTGGATATTTTGACGCATCCTTTAGTGGAGCCTTATGCGAAAACCAATTCGTTAGTAAATGTTATTAATCAAAACAATTACACCTTTATTACACATCAAAAATTGATGGAGTTGAATCCAAATACAAGTGATTTGTTTATTTTGTTATTCCAAAAATGGGAGAAGGGTTCGATGGCGGTTTTGGAAACCATTTCCAATTTATTGCAAACAATTAAATCTAACTTAAACAACGACAATGAGGAAGAGAAAATATCCAAAGCCTTTGTTTATGCCATTTTCAAAACCATCAATAAACTGATTAATTATTATTCCCAGCATTCTAATATCGATGACATCCAAACGCTATACACAATTTACAAACAGGTAATTGAATTGGCCGAAGTCTCATTTGAAGGAGAGCCTTTGAATGGTTTGCAAATTATGGGCGTTTTAGAAAGCCGCGTTTTAGATTTCGAAACCGTCATTATCACTTCAATGAATGAAGGAAACTTACCTGCAGGAAAATCTCAAAACTCGTTTATTCCTTATGATGTAAAAAAAGAATTGGGTTTGCCCACTTTCAAAGAAAAAGACGCGATTTATACTTATCATTTTTATCATTTATTGCAACGTGCCAAGAATATCTACTTGATTTACAATACCGAAAGTGAAGGCTTGGATGCGGGAGAAAAAAGTCGTTTCATCACGCAATTGGAAGTTGAAAAACAGCCAAAACATACACTCACCCATGAAATTTATAATGCAGTTTTGCCTGAAATTGCTTATCAGCCAATGGTAATTCCAAAATCAGAAGCGGTGATGTTGCGCTTGAAAGAGATTGCCGAAAATGGTTTTTCTCCATCGGCATTGACGAGTTATATACGAAATCCGATTGATTTTTATTTCCAAAAGATTTTACGTATTAGCGAAGTCGAAGAAGTCGAGGAAAACATTGCTTTGAATACTTTGGGAACGATTATTCACGAAACTTTAGAAGCTTTATACACGCCTTTTATTGGGAAGTTTTTGTCGGAAAGTGATATTTTAGGATGCTTCAAATTGTTGGATGCCGAAGTCTTGAAACAATTCAAATTGGTTTACAAAGAAGGCGAAATCAAAAAAGGAAGAAATTTGCTCGCCTTTGAAGTGGCAAAACGCAATGTTTCTAATTTTCTAAAATTTGAACAAGAAAGTATAAAAAATGGAGATGCCATAAAAATACTCCATTTAGAAAAAGGGTGCGAAAGAATTTTGGAACATCCTAGTTTGCCCTTTCCAATAAAAATTGCGGGGAAAGTGGACAGAATCGAAGAACGCAACGGCATCATCCGAATTATAGATTATAAAACAGGTAAAGTTGAAAAAACAAATGTTACTTTAAAATCTTGGAAAGGGTTAACAGAAGAAATTAAAAACGATAAAATAATTCAGGTTTTGGCGTATGCTTATATGTTTGAAAATGAAGCTAATGACAAACCAATTGAAGCTGGAATAATCTCGTTCAAAAATTTAAAATCTGGGTTTTTGCCTTTCAGTTTTAAAGAAGGAAAAGAAGAAACTACCGAAATTAATTCAGCAATTTTAAATAATTATTTGGAACAAATGGTTTTGTTGCTGAATGAAATTTTGGACAAAGAAAAACCTTTTGAGGAGAAAATTAAATAAATGGAATTTACAACTAGAAAACTAGCCAACATATTTGAATTCTACAAAAGCACATTGACAATAACAATTTCAATAAGCGTTTTGGCAGGAGTTTTTGGAGGATTTGAAACCTTTAAACTTGTGCTTGTTGTTTTCGGTTATTTCATAAGCGTTTTAATAAAAGAAGTGAATGCTGTAAATGAATACCTTTTTTATTGCAATAACGGAATTTCAAAATTACAGTTAATTGTCTATGGTTTTTTAATGAATTTTGTTTTTTCGGCGCTACTGATTTTAGGTTTTAGTTTAATATTGAAAAATTTATGACTAAAAGTGTCTTAGAAGTTGATAGTGTTCAAAAACAATATGATGGTAAAATCATACTTTCCGATGTGTATTTAAAATGTGAAACAAACAATATTATTGGTGTTTTAGGAAGAAATGGTTCTGGAAAATCGACATTGCTAAAAATTATTTTCGGAATAGTCATCGCCGATTTTAAATTTGTTCGCATTGACGGAGAAGTGAAATCAAAAACTAGTGAATTGTTACATCAAATTAGCTATTTGCCTCAAGAGAATTTTATTCCAAATTTATTTTCTGTAAATAAAGCAATAGTATTGTCAATTCCCAAAGAAAAACTTGATGAATTTTATGCTGATGAAATGATTCAAGCAATACTGAGTAAAAAAGTAAAGCATTTGTCAGGTGGAGAATTACGGTATTTAGAAATTAAGATAATCCTAAATAATCCATCAAAATTTGTATTATTGGATGAACCTTATAATGGATTGTCACCCATAATAATTGAAAAGATTAATGAATTAATTATTTCAATATCTAAAGAAAAAGGTATTATTATCACCGATCATAATTATGAAAATGTGATAAAAGTATCAACAAAACTAGTGTTAATGAAAGAAGGAAAACTTCACCACTTGAAAGACAAAAATGAGTTGGTGGAAAAAGGGTATTTGAAATTAGGAATGATTTAAACGCTTTTAAAAAACCCCAATAAAACATCCTTCAATTCTTCTCGATTTTCAATATGGCTCATGTGTCCATCGGGAAAAGTGACAAATTTGACTGCTGTATTTTTTATTTGTTCCAGCGCGGTTTCGTAAATCAAAACGGGGTCTTTTTCTCCCAGAATCAGCATTTTCGGATAAGGCGAAAGGTGTAATAAAACTTCTCGATCTTTTCGGTTTTTCATTCCTTCGAGCGAGGCGACAATTCCTTGTAGTGGAGTTTTCAGGGCTTCAATTTTTACCTTTTCGATTTCGTCTGTCAATATTTCTCGATTTTCTTCGCTAAATAAATTAGTGATAGAAAGTCTTACAAATGTGGTATAATCTTTCTTTACCGCTTTGATGGCGCGATTCCGATTGTCTTTTCGTTCCTCGCTATCGGCTTTTGAAGTTGAATTTAATAAAACTAATCCCCTAATTTTTTCAGGATACAATTCGGCGAAAGCCAAAGCCACATAACCACCCATCGAATGTCCCACAAAAACCGCTTTTCGTATTCGTAATTTTGATAAAACCGCTTGAACAACGTCCGCATTTTCCTCCATAGAATGAACATAACCCAAACAATCCGATTCGCCGTGACCCAATAAATCTAGGGTTATTACTCGGTATTTTTGGCATAATTCCGGAGCCAAATCCTGCCACATCGTTTGGTTTTCCAAAAAACCGTGAATTAATACAATAGCATTGCCTTTTCCAGTATCGGAATAGGAGATTTTCGTGTTTTTGTAGAGGAGTTGATACAAGGTTTATTAGATGTATTTAATGAAAGACAAAATTAATTTTTATTCTTCAAAACCACTATATTTGAGAAAAGTAATTTAGTAATTTTAATTTTGTTTTTTCTAATTGAAAACAAATTTTCGCTAATTTTATAAAAATTTTAATTATGGTTTTGATTATAAAAAAGAAAAATGCTAAAAAAGAAATTGAATCTTTTTTAGAAAAAACAAACAAACCAGTTTCTAAAGGGAATTTATCTGCTCATTTTGGGAAACTAAAAAGAAATTTAGATGGACTTGAATATCAATTAGAAAAAAGAAAGAATCAAGATTGATTTTTTAGCAGACACTAATTTTTTAATCAATCTTCATGAAGGAAAACCATTTATTGAACCATTTTTAGATTATGTTTTTGGAATTTCTTTTATTTCAGAAATTGAACTTCGTGGTCATAAAAACATCACTAAAAACGAAGAGAATGCTCTAATAAATATTTTGAAAGATTGTTTTGTTTTTAATTTTAATGATGAAATAAAGTATCAAACAATTCTATTAAAACAAAAGTATTCCATAAAACTCCCCGATGCAATTATAGCTTCTACGGCTATTGTTTTTCAAATTCCTTTGATTACATCAGATAAGGGGTTCAAACAAATTAAAGAAATTGACCTGATTTTATTGGAATAAAAAAACGGCTCACATCCCTGCAAACCGTTTTAAATCTAAACTCTAAAATCAGAAATCTAAAATTAATTCATCAAACTTTCTATTTCTTCAATTTCAATCGGGATATTTCGCATTAAGTTAAATGGTTCTCCCGTTTCTTGAATGACCACATTATCTTCCAATCGAATGCCGAAACCTTCGGCAGGAATGTAGATTCCTGGTTCTACCGTGAAAATCATATTGGCTTGCATGGGCTCGGTTAGTTTTCCGTAATCGTGGGTGTCCAATCCCATGTGATGTGAGGTTCCGTGCATAAAATATTTTTTGTAAGCTGGCCATTCTGGGTTTTCGTTTTGCACATCGGCTTTGTCGATAAGTCCTAAACCAAGCAATTCTGAACTCATTATTTTGCCCACTTCAAATTGATATTCTTTCCAAAGCGTTCCTGGAGTTAGCATTTTAGTCGCTTCATTTTTCACTCTTAAAACAGCATTATAAACTGCTTTTTGTCTGTCATTATAACGACCAGAAACAGGAATGGTTCGAGTTAAATCACTTGAATAATTGGCATATTCAGCAGCAACGTCCAATAAAATTAAATCTCCGGCTTTGCATTGTTGGTTATTTTCAATATAATGCAAGACATTGGCATTGTTACCCGAAGCAATAATTGGCGTATAGGCAAAACCTTTGGAACGGTTGCGAATGAATTCGTGAATCAATTCGGCTTCGATTTCGTATTCCATTACATTTGGTTTTACAAAAGACAACAATCTTCTAAAACCTTTTTCGGTAATATTACAGGCATTTTGAATTAAATCCAATTCTTCGGTTTCTTTTACCGAACGAATGCGTTGCAAGATAGGATTGCTTTTGGCTACTTGGTGAGCTGGATATTTTTCTTTCCACCATTTTACAAAACGAGCTTCGCGGGTTTCGGTTTCCACTTTGGCGCGATAATGTTCATTGGTGTTGATGTAAATCGTGTCGCAGTGTGTCATCATTTCGAATAGTGTTTTCTCGAAATCTTGCAACCAATGTACGGTCTTGATTCCCGAAACTTCAAAAGCTCGGTCTTTGCTCAGTTTTTCACCTTCCCAAATGGCGATGTGTTCGCTAGTTTCTTTGAGGAACAACATTTCTCTTTGGTTTTCATAAGGGGCATCAGGGAAAAGTAATAAAATACTTTCTTCTTGGTCGACGCCCGATAAATAGAGGATATCACGGTGTTGTGCAAAAGGCAAAGTGCTGTCGGCAGAAACGGGGTAAATGTCGTTGGAATTGAAAACTGCTACACTGTTTGGCTTCATTTGAGCCGTAAATTTGGCGCGATTTTTTATAAAAAGTTGTCGGTCAATTTGATGGTATTTCATAATAAGTCTGTTTATACTTTGATTACTCAAAAATACTAAGTTTAAATCGTTTTTGATATGAATTCATCAAATTTTATAAAAAAAAAACTCAAAACGCAACCGATTCAAATTTTCATTTCAATCGATTGCGTGAAGAGTTAAATAGTAAATAGTCTTTTCTTAAAACTGAGCCGTTTCGGTAGAATCTTTCATGGCCGTTGTTGTAGATTTTCCTATTGTTACGGTGTTTTGTACCGCATCAAAATAGGAAGTTCCCACGAATCCTTGGTGTTTTACAGCTTTAAATCCTTGTTTTTGCAAGGCAAATTCTCTTTCTTGTAATTCAGAATATCCTGCCATTCCTTTTTGTTTGTAAGCCATAGACAATTCGAACATGCTCGTGTTTAGTGCATGGAATCCAGCTAAGGTAATGAATTGAAATTTATATCCCATGGCAGCTAGATCTTCTCTGAAAGTTTCCATTTCAGCAACAGTTAATTTTGCAGCCCAGTTGAAAGAAGGCGAACAGTTGTAGGCCAACATTTTTCCTGGAAATTGAGCGTGAATTCCTTCGGCAAATTTTCTTGCGTATTCCAGATCTGGATTGCTGGTTTCCATCCAAATCAAATCGGCGTAAGGCGCGTAGCTTAATCCACGGTCGATTCCTTGCTCGACACCACAGTTTACATAGAAAAACCCTTCGCCTGTTTTTTCTCCGGTGATAAATTTTGCATCTCTTGGATCGATATCGCTAGTCAATAAATTGGCGGCATCGGCATCAGTACGAGCAACAACAATGGTTGGTGTTCCCATTACATCGGCAGCTAGTCTTGCGGCAACTAGTTTATTGATGGCTTCTTGAGTAGGAACCAATACTTTTCCGCCAAGGTGTCCGCATTTTTTTGCAGAACTCAATTGGTCTTCAAAGTGAACTCCCGCAGCACCAGATTCAATCATTGATTTCATTAGTTCGAAAGCATTAAGATTTCCTCCAAAACCAGCTTCTGCATCGGCAACGATTGGTACTAAATAATCTTTTTTTTCTGCTGTTCCATTTACAACTTGTATTTGGTCTGCACGCAAAAGCGCATTGTTAATTCGTTTTACAACCAATGGAACGCTGTTAGCCGGATACAAAGATTGGTCAGGATACATTTCTCCGGCAACATTTGCATCGGCGGCAACTTGCCATCCGCTTAAATAAATAGCGTCTAAACCAGCCTCAACCTCCTGAATAGCCTGATTTCCTGTAAGTGCTCCTAGTCCGGCAACAAAATACTGAGAATTCAATTTGCTCCATAATTTGTTAGCACCAATTCTAGCAACACTATGTTCTATTTGGTAAGACCCTTGAAGTTTTACAACTTCTTCAGCTGTGTAAGGGCGTTCGATACCTTTCCATCTTGGATTTGTAATCCAATCGGTAACTAATTCTTGAATTCTTGTTTCTGTAGTTTTCATAATTTGTTTATTAGGTGGTTTTTATTAAATGTATTTGTATCCCGGGATTGTTAAAAAGTCTATAAAATTTTGGTTTAGAACTAAATTATTTAATAATTGTTCCGCTAATTTGTATTTGCCATTTTCATAATTTTTAACACCAACGTAATTTTTTATTTTTTCAAATTCTTCTGTTGCTAATCGGTTATAAAATTCTTCGGTTAGCACTTTTCCGTTTTCTAATGTTACTTTGTTTTTTAGCCATTGCCATAATTGTGACCGTGAAATCTCAGCTGTAGCAGCATCTTCCATCAAATGATGTATAGCAGCTGCTCCTTGTCCGCTTAGCCAGGAAGCGAGGTAAAGAATGGAAACATTTATGTTTTTTCTAATGCCTTCTTCTGAAATTGTTCCTTTTGGCACGGCCAACAAATCTTCTGCGACTACATTTACATCCTCTCTTTTTATATGAATCTGATTTTTCCCAGTCATGTATTTATCGAAAACTGATTTTGCCAATGGAACCAAATCTGGATGCGCTACCCAAGTGCCATCGTGACCATTTTGTACTTCTCTCCTTTTATCATTTACAACTTTATCAAAAGCAATGTTGTTTGCTTCTTCATTATTCTTGATTGGAATTTGTGCCGCCATTCCGCCTATTGCATGAATGTTACGTTTGTGACAACGTTGAATTACTAATTTAGAATAGGCATTCATAAAAGGAGTTGTCATTGTTACTTGATCTCTGTTTGGCACTATAAAAGTTGGATTATTTCTAAATTTTTTGATAAATGAAAAAATATAATCCCATCTCCCGCAATTCAGTCCAACAATATGATCTTTTAATTCAAAGATTATTTCATCCAATTGAAAACTGGCGGTTATTGTCTCGATTAAAACAGTGGCTTTGAAGGTTCCGTTTTGCTCACCCAAATACTCCTGTGTAAATTCAAATACCTCGTTCCACCATCTCGCTTCTAAATAATGTTCCAGTTTTGGAATATAAAAATAGGGCGCAGTTCCGTTTTTTATGAGTTGTGTGTGGTTGTGAAAAGCATACAATCCAAAATCCACTAATGATCCAGAAGTTTCTTGATTGTTCATCAAAAGATGTTTTTCATTCAGATGCAATCCTCTTGGACGAACAATTAAAACAGCCGTTTCTTCATTCAGGGCATACTTTTTATTTTTCAAAGTATCTTCCAAAGTGATGGTTTTGTTTACGGCATCTTTTAGATTTTGTTGCCCTTCCATTAAATTGTTCCAAGTCGGGGAAGTGCTGTCTTCAAAATCTGCCATAAATGTTTTGGCGCCAGAATTTAGCGCATTGATTACCATTTTTCTGTCCACTGGTCCAGTGATTTCAACTCTGCGGTCTAAAAGATCTGCGGGAGTTTTTGACGCTTGCCAATTACTTTCTCTTATACTTTTGGTTTTGACGGGAAAAGTTGGCAATACACCTTCATCGAATAATGCTTGTTGTTTTTTTCTTTCGTCTAAAAGAGCTAGTCTTTTTTCGTTGAAATTTTCATGAAGCAAAGACAAAAATGTCATTGCTTCGTCAGTTAAAATTTCAGGATACTGTTCAGTTGTTTCCTCTGAAAAACTCAACAAATTTGTCGAGTATAATTCTTCTAAATTCATTTCGCTGTGTTTTTTAATTTAACAATAATTAAGTTTTGTTGATAGTTTGTAATTGTTCAACACGGCAATATTACAAAAAGTTTTTTACAAAACAAGCGAACGTACGCTAAAAATGAAAAAAAATTTTTTTGTTGATTAAATTTTTATTCTTATATTTGATTATTATGAATATAGAAAAGGATTATATCAAGTTAATTTTTGGACTTAAGCTCAAGCAGGCTCGAACAAATAAGAATTTATCTTTATTTGGCTTAGCCAAAATAACAGAACTCTCCAAGTCGTATTTGAACGAAATTGAAAAAGGAAAAAAATATCCCAAGACGGATAAAATTATTCTTTTGTCTGAAAAATTGGATGTCCCATATGATAATATGGTTTCATTGAAGCTGGATAATAATCTGGCTCCTATTGGAGAAATTCTGAAATCTGGAATTTTAAAAGAGATTCCGTTGGATATTTTTGGTATTCAGGAAAATGATTTAATTGATATTATTGCTAATGCTCCGGCTAAAGTAAATGCGTTTATAAGCACCATTATTGAAATTGCCCAGCATTACAATTTAACTCGCGAGAGTTTTTTCTTAGCTTCTTTGCGTTCATATCAAGAAGCCCACAATAATTATTTTGATGATTTAGAGGAAAAGGTGCTGTCGTTTTGCAAAGCATTTCATATCAATATTGAATCTCAGATTACTTTAGAGGAATTAAGTGCTATTTTGATTGAAGAATATGGGTATACAATCAAGGAAATTGCTTTTTCGGAGCAAGAGGAATTAGGGGATTTAAGATCTATTTTTGTTCCAAAAAGCAAAACATTATTATTGTCAGTGGAAATTGATGCCCCTCAAAAAGCATTTATTTTAGCCAAAGAAGTTGCTTATAATTATCTTGAAATAAGCGAAAGGTTGTATACTTTTAGCTGGATCAAGTTTGATAATTTCGACCAGGTTTTGAATAATTTTTACGCTTCCTACTTTGCTGGAGCTTTGCTTTTGCCAAGACAATCTTTAATTGATGAGTTGAATTTGTTTTTGTCGAAAACGGATCCAAAACCCCAAGAAATGATTGACTTAATTGGAAAATTTAATGTTTCTCCAGAATCTTTTTATCAAAGACTAACTAATATTTTACCAAAATATTTTCAATTAAAGAATTTGTTTTTTCTTAGACTGTCTCACCAAATAGGAGCTGACACCTATCAAATAAAGAAAGAATTGCATATTACAAATCAGCAAGAACCACATGCCAATGAAATGAATGAGCATTATTGCCGAAGATGGGTTTCTATTAAAACGATCGTGGAAGCCTTGAAACAAAATAAAAGCCATTTTTTCGACGCACAGATTTCCCGTTACGATAATAGTAATAATGAATATCTGGTTTTTTCCTCGGCAACTTTAGACCCATTCAAAAAAGATTGTTTAAGAAGTATCACTGTTGGAATATTGATTACGCCCGGAATGAAGAAAAAATATAAATTCATTGACAATCCGTCGTTACAAAAACAGATTGTTGGTGTGACTTGCGAAACATGTGCGGTAAAAGACTGTCTTGAAAGAGCCTCGGCACCGATTCATTTAGATCAAAAAAACAGAAATGAAAAAACCGATTTAACGGTTCAACAATATATGACGAAGTTTAGTTAGACAAAAATTATTTAGAAAATGAATCAAGCTAAATGAGTTGTTTGTAGAATGTAATTGATATTTATTTACTAATTAAATTGGTTTTTTTTAAAGAATTGAATTTACGTATCAATTTTCTTTGTAAAATAAATACGGAAACGTTAATGTACATAACAAATTAAAGAGTCAGATTATTTATTAAACAATTAACAATTGATTAATTATAAATAAGACACTAAAGGTTGTTATTAAGCTGAAATTACTTTATTTTTGCGTAAATTTTTATAAATTATATTCAAATTACTTATGGCAAAATCTACAATATTGAAGTCGTCAATTGCTAAAAAAGTGGCAATGGCGCTTTCAGGACTTTTTTTGATTTCGTTTCTATCGCTTCACTTTTTTATTAATATGGTATCGGTTTTTAGTGCCGATGCCTTTAATGCGATGTCACATTTTATGGGTTACAATCCGTTAATCCAATTTGTAATGCAACCCGTTTTAATTGCTGGTGTTGTTTTTCACTTCGTTATGGGTTTTGTTTTAGAGGTGAAAAATCGAAGTTCAAGACCAATTTCTTACGTGAAGTACAATGGGGCAGCAAATGCTTCTTGGGCTTCAAGAAATATGATTATTTCTGGAGTGGTAGTGTTGGCTTTTTTAGGCTTGCACATGTATGATTTTTGGTTTGCTGAAATGAACTACAAATATATTGCTGTAAACGCCATCAATGAAACGAGATATTATGAAGAATTAGTTCATAAATTTGAAAGTCCAGTTCGTACTGGTTTGTATTGTATTGCATTTTTGCTTTTGTCGTTGCACTTATGGCACGGTTTCAATTCTTCATTTCAATCTGTGGGATTTGCTAATAAATACGCAAAAGCGCTGCACAAATTGGGATATGCTTTTGCAATTGTAGTTCCTTTTGGATTTATTTTTATTGCTTTATTTCATCATTTTAATCACATTTAATATTCAATTATAATGGCATTAGACTCAAAAGTTCCTAGTGGTTCAATTTCGGACAAATGGACAAATTATAAAGATCATATTAATTTAGTAAATCCAGCCAACAAACGTAATATCGATATTATCGTAGTGGGAACTGGACTTGCTGGAGGTTCTGCAGCAGCAACATTGGCAGAATTAGGATATAACGTGAAGACATTTTGTTTTCAAGATTCTCCACGTCGTGCGCATTCGATTGCTGCTCAAGGTGGAATCAACGCAGCCAAAAATTATCAAGGAGATGGAGATTCTACTTTCCGTTTGTTTTATGATACTATAAAAGGAGGCGATTACCGTTCTCGTGAAGCTAACGTTCACCGTTTGGCTGAAGTTTCGACTAATATTATTGACCAATGCGTAATGCAAGGTGTTCCATTGGCTAGAGAATATGGTGGATTATTAGACAATCGTTCTTTTGGAGGAACTTTGGTAGCCAGAACATTTTACGCCAAAGGACAAACCGGACAACAATTGTTATTAGGTGCATATTCAGCGATGAACCGTCAAATTGGTCGTGGAAAAATAAAACCGCACAACCGTCACGAAATGCTAGATTTAGTAGTAGTTGATGGAAAAGCTCGTGGAATTATCGCTCGTAATTTAGTTACTGGAGAAATCGAAAGACATTCTGCTCACGCTGTTGTTATTGCATCTGGAGGATATGGAAATGTATTTTTCCTTTCGACTTACGCAATGGGAAGTAATGCTACCGCAGCTTGGAAAATACATAAAAAAGGAGCTTATATGGCTAACCTTTGTTACACACAAATTCACCCAACTTGTATTCCAGTTTCAGGAGATCACCAATCGAAATTGACTTTGATGTCAGAATCGTTGCGTAATGATGGTCGTATTTGGGTTCCTGCAAAGCTCGAAGATGCAAAAGCAATTCGTGAAGGAAAGAAAAAACCAACCGATTTATCTGAATCAGAAAGAGATTATTATTTAGAAAGACGTTATCCAGCCTTTGGAAATCTAGTCCCACGAGATATTGCCTCTCGTGCAGCTAAAGAAAGATGTGATGCAGGTTTTGGAGTGAACAAAACCGGTGAAGCTGTTTATCTTGATTTTGCTGCAGCAATTGAACGTTATGGAAAAGAACAAGCTTATGTTAAAGGTTTAGATGCAACGGACACCAAATTAATTACCAAATTAGGAGCAGCTGTTGTAGCCAATAAATATGGTAACTTGTTCCAAATGTATGAAAAGATAGTTGACGAAAATCCTTATGTTACTCCGATGATGATTTACCCAGCGGTACACTATACTATGGGAGGAACTTGGGTTGATTATAATTTACAAACTACCATTCCGGGTTGTTTCTCTATTGGAGAATCAAACTTCTCGGATCACGGAGCCAATAGATTAGGTGCTTCGGCATTGATGCAAGGTTTAGCCGATGGTTATTTTGTATTGCCTTACACTATTGGAGATTATTTAGCACCGGACATCAAAACGGGAAAAATTTCTACCGATTTACCTGAATTTGTTGAAGCGGAGAAAAAAGTGAAAGATCAAATCGAAAAATTCATCAACAATAATGGAACCCATTCTGTTGATTATTTCCATAAGAAATTAGGAAAAATTATGTGGAATAAAGTGGGTATGGCTCGAAATGCAAAAGGATTATCCGAAGCTATCGAAGAAATTGCCGCTTTGCGTGAGGAGTTTCACAAAGATGTAAAAGTGCCTGGAACTGCGGATAGTTTCAACCAAGAACTAGAAAAAGCAGGTCGCGTTGCCGATTTCCTTGAGCTAGGCGAATTATTTGCCAAAGATGCTTTACACCGAAATGAATCTTGTGGCGGACACTTCCGTGAAGAATACCAATCCGAAGATGGTGAAGCACAACGTGATGATGAAAACTTTGCTTATGTTGCTGCTTGGGAATACAAAGGAAAACCTAGCGAAGCAGTTTTACACAAAGAGCCATTGGTATTTGAAAACATTAAATTAGTAACTCGTAGTTATAAATAGTAGGTTGAATAAGTCTTAATACTTAATTCAAACTACTTAATACATTCTAAAAATGAAACTTACATTACAAATATGGCGTCAGAAAAATGCCAAAGCAGCAGGAAAAATTGTTGAATATCCTATTGATGGAATCGAGGAAGATATGTCATTCCTTGAGATGTTGGATGTACTCAATGAAAAATTAATTAACAAAGGAGACGAGCCAGTATCTTTTGACCACGATTGCCGTGAAGGAATTTGTGGTGCTTGCTCTCTTTTTATAAACGGAGAAGCGCACGGACCAGACAGAGGAATTCCTACTTGTCAGTTGCACATGCGAATGTTCAAAGATGGTGATGTAATCTTTATCGAACCTTTTAGAGCAGTAGCTTTTCCAGTAATCAAAGATTTAGTGGTTGATAGAAGTGCTTTTGACAGAATTCAACACGCTGGAGGATTCGTGTCTGTAAATACTTCTGGAAATCCAGTAGATGCCAATACGATTCCAATTCCAAAACACGATGCCGACAGGGCTTTTGATGCAGCAACTTGCATTGGTTGTGGTGCTTGTGTAGCGACTTGTAAAAACTCATCGGCAATGTTGTTTGTAGCCGCCAAAGTTTCTCAATTTGCTTTATTGCCGCAAGGAAGAGTAGAAGCCACAGACCGAGTTTTAAATATGGTTAACCAAATGGACGCTGAAGGTTTCGGTAACTGTACCAATACCGGAGCTTGCGAAGTAGAATGTCCGAAAGGAATTTCACTAGATTATATTGCTCAAATGAATAGAGAATATTTGAGTGCAAGTTTGCAAGGATAAGCCCTTGAGGGGAATTAATAAAAAACGTATTCATTGATTTGGATGCGTTTTTTTGTTGGACAGTAAATTTGCTTTTACTTATTTGAAGACCCCATAAGGATTTGACTAACTATCATAAAATGAATTGATTACAACTTTTTTAACCTATAAAATAGGTTCCTAATCCTCTTTGATTTTCGTTTGAAACTTCAAAAATATTTTTTTATTTAAACCGTATTGTGTATCTTTACAGCATACAGCTACGAGATGATAAAAACTATAAAAAGTAAAGCCCTGAGATTGCTTTGGGAAAAAGAAGACAGCAGCAAACTACCACCTTCCCAAATCAAAAAAATAAGGATTATTCTTGAAATCATTGACAATTTAGAGGAAGTTCCTGAAGACTTAGGATTTTATAAAAATCTTAGACCACACTTACTTGGCGGAGACAAAAAAGGATTTTGGAGTTTAGACGTTACAGGAAATTATAGAATTATTTTCAGATTTGAAAACAAAGAAGCAACGGATTTAGATTATCTCGACACCCATTAAAAAAAGACATCATGGAAAGACAAATGAAAAAAATACATCCTGGACAAATTCTTCACATGGAACTTGTAGAGGGAAGAAATTTAACTATCAGCAAAATTGCAGAATTGCTAGGTACTACAAGAGCCAATTTTTCAAATATAATAAATGGACATGCTTCAATTTCGCCAAATATGGCTTTAAGATTAGAAAAAGTTTTTGGAGGCAGTGCCAGCCATTTCCTTAATTTGCAAAGATCGTATGACCTAGCAAAAGCAAAAGCAGATTTTTTAATAAACACGCCAAATTTGAAAAGATATGAAATCGCATAGAAACCTGCGGCTTTTTTGTTACCAACAAATTTAAAATCAGTATTAATCTGTTTCATCCGTGTCATCTGTGTGCCAATTTTCACTAATTTCACAAAATGAAA
>DMHA01000327.1 GCA_003449615.1 Flavobacterium sp. | reverse complement strand
CCAACGGTTTAATTATATAAATGACAGCTTAAAGCATCAAATTTATAATTGTTTCAAAAAAAATCACACAAAAGATTTAAGGATTTTTAGATAGTAGTAAAATAGTATTAGGACATGAAAATAGTAGATTTTGAAAACGAAAAATTTTATAAAATAGAAAATAGCGATGCTGTGCGTCCATTTTTCATGAGTATTGTGAGCGATTCCGATCATTGGATGTTTATTTCCAGTAATGGTGGGCTTTCTGCGGGTAGAAAAAACGCCGAATTTGCGCTATTTCCTTATTATACCGACGATAAAATAACCGAATTTGCCGATATAACTGGAAGTAAATCAATTTTTCAAATTCGTTTCGACGAGAAAGTAATGCTTTGGGAACCTTTTTCGGAAAGGTTCAATCAAAACTACAATCTTACCCGAAATATTTATAAAAACTTCTACGGAAATAAAATCATTTTTGAGGAAATTCATAATGATTTACAACTCACTTTCAGATACGAATGGAATTCCAGCAATCTTTTTGGTTTTGTAAAAAAATCCGAAATTATCAATAATTCTAACATAGATTACAACATCACGGTTTTAGATGGAATTCAAAATATTGTGCCACAAGGTGTTAATAGTGATTTGCAATCTAGCACAAGCAACCTTGTTGATGCCTACAAAAGAAATGAATTGCACTCAAAAAGTGGATTGGGTATTTATGCACTCAGTGCAATAATTGTCGATAAAGCGGAACCGAGTGAAGCACTGAAAGCCAATGTGGTTTGGTCATTAGGCTTGAATAATCCAACTTATTTATTGTCGTCTAAACAAATTCCGGCTTTTAGAAAAGGCCTAAAATTGACTGATGAAACCGACATTAAAGGAGAAAAAGGGGCCTATTTTATTTCAAACGAATTGTTTTTGCCTCAAAATACTACCGAAAAATGGAATATTATTGCCAATGTCAACCAAAATCAATCACAAGTCATTCAGCTAACCGAGTTTATTATTCACGATAAAACCTTGGAAAGCAAAATTTACGATGACATAGAATTAGGAAGACAAAACCTTATTGCACTTACAGCTTCTGCTGATGGATTGCAATTTACAGCCGATAAATTAATTGATACCCGTCATTTTGCCAATACGCTTTTCAACATTATGCGTGGCGGTATTTTTGATGATAATTACCAAATTGGTAAAAAAGATTTCACTCAATATTTAGCAAAAGCAAACAGTGAAGTCTTTGAAAATAATCGAGACTTTCTTTTAAATTTAAATGATGAGTTTTCGTATGTCGAATTACTCGCTGTAATTAAAAATAGCGAAGATCAAGATTTGGTAAGACTTTGCACTGAATATTTACCTTTAAAATTTAGCCGCCGTCACGGAGATCCTAGCCGTCCTTGGAATAAATTTTCAATCAATACCCGAAGCGAAGTTGACGGTTCAAAAATTTTAGATTACGAAGGCAATTGGAGAGATATTTTTCAAAATTGGGAAGCATTGGCTCACGCCTATCCTGATTTTATTGAAGGTATGATTTTTAAATTCCTAAATGCTTCCACATTCGACGGATACAATCCTTACCGAGTGACCAAAGGCGGTTTCGATTGGGAAGCCATAGAACCCGATAATCCTTGGTCTTATATCGGCTATTGGGGCGATCATCAAATTATCTATTTGTTGAAATTTTTGGAGTTTATAGAAAAATACCATCCTGGAAAATTAAACTCCTATTTTGAAAAAGAATGTTTTGTGTATGCTGCCGTGCCTTACACCATAAAACCGTATCAAGATATTCTGAAAAACCCAAAAGACACCATTGAATACAGTCACAGTTGGGAGAAAAAAATCATTGAAGAACGCAGTAAAATTGGAGCAGACGGTGCTTTAATCCGAAGTAATGAAGATGAAATCTATCACGTCAATTTTATCGAAAAAATCTTGGCTACTGTTTTAGCTAAGATGTCAAATTTCATTCCAGAAGGCGGAATATGGATGAACACCCAACGTCCCGAATGGAATGATGCTAACAATGCCTTGGTAGGAAACGGCGTTTCGATGGTCACGCTGTATTATTTACATCGATTTCTGAAAATGTTCCAAAGCATATTAGATTCTTCTGATTTGGAAACCATCAAAATTTCTAACGAAATGGTAGAATTTTATCATGAAGTTCGAGATTGTTTGGTAGAAAATGAGCATTTGCTTTCTGGAAAAATTGATGATCAATCCCGAAGAAACATACTGGATCGTTTAGGAAAAGCCGCTTCTGATTATCGTTTACAAGTATATAATAGTGGGTTTTGGGGCAAGAAAAGAACCCATTCTATGGCTGGTTTAAAGATATTTACAAAAGTAGCTTTAGAATTTATAGAACATTCTATTAGCGCCAATCAAAGACCTGATAAATTGTATCATGCTTATAATTTGATGTCTATTACCACAAATGGAGTTGTTATTTCTAACCTTAGCGAAATGCTTGAAGGTCAAGTTGCTGCGCTTAGTTCAGGATATTTAAAAGCAAATGAATCATTGCAAATATTAGATGCTCTGAAAAATAGTAGTTTGTATCGTGCCGATCAAAACAGCTATATTTTGTATCCCAACAAAGATTTACCTAAATTTTTAGAGAAAAATAATATTCCAAAATCAAGCATCGAAAATTCAACTTTATTGAAAAAATTATTGGCTACTTCTAATCAGTCCATTTTTAATATGGATTGTAAAGGCAATTATCATTTTAATGGAAATTTCCACAATGCCAACGATTTAAAAAATTCTTTAGCTTTACTCAAAGAACAAGAAGAATATCAATTTTTGGTCGAAAAAGAGTCGGAAGTAATTCTTCAGATTTTTGAAGAGGTATTCAATCATAAAGCTTTTACCGGACGATCAGGAACGTTTTTTGGTTACGAAGGATTGGGTTCCATTTATTGGCACATGGTTTCAAAATTGCATTTGGCGGTACTTGAAGTAATCGAAAAAGCCTATCAGGACAACGAAGACAAATCTGTAATTGCAGCATTGTCTGCGCATTATGAAGAAATTGGAGAAGGTATTGGTGTTCATAAATCGCCAGAGGTTTACGGTGCATTTCCTACTGATCCTTATTCGCACACTCCTGCCCATCGTGGCGCACAACAACCAGGAATGACGGGTCAAGTAAAAGAAGATATTCTGACCAGAAAAGGAGAATTGGGAATTAAGGTTTCCGCTGGTAAATTGACTTTTGATCCTGCTTTATTGAATAAAAACCAGTTTTTGCAACAAGATGAAACCGTAAGTTTTAATGATTTAGAAAACAAACCCTATTCCATTCAAATAGAAAAAGGAAGTCTAGCATTTACGGTTTGCCAAGTGCCAATAATTTATAAAATTGGGGTACAAAATCAAATTGAAGTGGTATTCAAAAACAAACAAACTGAAGTTTTTTCATCATTGACATTGAATTTTGAGATAAGTCAAAAAATATTCAATCGTACAGGAGAAATTAGTCAACTAAATGTAAGTATTAACATTTAAGTAAATGAACAAGATATTAAAAATTGTATTATTTTTTACCTCAATTACACTATTTTTTTCGTGTAGTAGCCAACTTATGAATTCAAAACAAGCAACGACTATAACCGCCAAAGACATTATTGGAAATCCAAATTATCAAGCCATTTGCTACGGTGGATTTAGAGAAAAAACAAGAGACATTGAACCGACTATTGTGCAACTAAAGGAAGATTTGAAACTACTTTCTGCAATGAATATTAAAGTGTTGAGAACTTATAATGTGCACAATAAAGAGGTTTCAAATTTGTTACTCGCCATAAGAGAATTGAAGAAAGAAAATTCCAATTTTGAAATGTATCTCATGCTGGGGGCTTGGATCGATTGCAAAAATGCTTGGACTTCACTTCCTCCAATTCACAATGTCGAAAGTGATCGAAATGCTATCGAAATTGCGGAAGCAGTACGATTATCAAATGAATATCCTGATATTATCAAGATTATAGCCGTTGGAAATGAAGCGATGGTAAAATGGGCTGCGAGTTATTATGTAGAACCTGCCATCATTTTAAAATGGGTAAATCATTTGCAAAATTTAAAAAAAGAACAAAAATTACCTGCGACTTTATGGGTAACCACTTCAGACAATTTTGCTTCTTGGGGCGGTGGAGACAAGGAATATCATGTAGAAGACCTCAATCAAATTATAAAAGCAGTCGATTATATTTCGATGCACACTTATCCAATGCACGATACGCATTATCATCCTGTGTTTTGGGGCATTTTAGAAAGCGAAAAACAGTTGCCTGAAAAACAAAAAATTGATGCTGCAATGTTACGCTCCCGAGATTATGCTATCAATCAGTACAAAAGTGTTTATAATTATATGAAATCGCTGGGAGTAGATAAACCAATCGCCATTGGCGAAACAGGTTGGGCTTCCTTAGCAAGCGACCTTTACGGTGATTCAGGTTCCAAAGCAACCGATGAATACAAATCGGCGGTGTTTTATCAACTCATGAGAGAATGGTCTAATAAAGAAAAAATATCACTGTTTTATTTTGAAGCGTTTGACGAACAATGGAAAGACAGCGGAAATCCAAAAGGTTCCGAGAATCATTTTGGATTAATCAATCTGCAAAACCAAGCCAAATATGCCCTTTGGGAAATGGTGGATAAAGGCGTTTTTAAAAATTTGACTCGCGATGGAAAACCCATTGCAAAAACCTATAATGGCAATGAAAAAGCTTTGTGGCAGGATGTAAAAACCCCTTCTTTGTTGAAGACAAATTAATTTAGTGATGAAAAAAAATCAATTCCTTTTAAATCGACTTAAAATTTTAGTACTAATTTTTAGTATCACATTTTCAATGAATAGTTGTAAAGTAACAAAAAAATTAAAAACTGAAGTTTATGAAACTTCGGCACAAGGAAATTCCTTGAAAAAAGTTAAAAAATTTTCAAAAAGCAAAAAACCAGTATTACTAACCCTAAATGCCGAAGAAAAATTTCAAACAATTACTGGTTTTGGCGGTTCATTTACCGAAGCTTCGGCTTCATTACTCAATCGATTGAGTGCTGCAAATCGGAAGAAAATTCTGGAAGCTTATTTTGGAGAAAACGGTGCGAATTATTCATTGACTAGAACACACATTGCTTCCTGTGATTTCTCGCTTAGTAATTACACGTATGCAAAAGTTGAAAACGATAAATTATTGAAAAATTTCACTATCGAAGATGATAAATCAGATTTGATTCCAATGATTTTAGAGGCAAAAGCCATTTCGAAAGAAGGTTTTAATATTATTGCCTCGCCTTGGACAGCGCCGCCTTGGATGAAAGACAACAAAAAATATGTGGGCGGAAAATTATTGCCCGAATTTAATGATTCGTTTGCTTTATATTTTTCAAAATATTTAGAAGCCTACAAAAAAGAAGGAATTAATATTTGGGGAGTTACCGTAATCAATGAGCCTCACGGCAACGGAAACAATTGGGAGAGCACACTGTTTTCGCCCAAAGAAATGACCGATTTTGTTCAGAATCATCTTGGACCAAAGTTAGAAAAAGATGGTTGGGCAGAGGTTAAAATATTGGGATATGATCAAAACAGAGCTGGAATAAAAGAATGGGTTGACGTGATGTATGAGAATGAAAAATCCTCTCAATATTATGATGGATTAGCAATTCATTGGTATGAAAGTACCTTTGATTACTTTCCAAAGGAGTTGCAATATGCACACCAAAAAGCACCTAATAAATATTTAATTCAAACCGAAGCTTGCGTGGATTCTGAAATTCCACATTGGAATGACGATGCTTGGTATTGGAAAAAAGAAGCCACGGATTGGGGTTGGGATTGGGCATCTGAAAAAGACAAACATTTGCATCCAAAATATGCTCCAGTAAATCGCTATGCCACAGATATTATAGGCTGTTTGAATAATTGGGTCGATGGTTGGGTCGATTGGAATATGGTTTTGGACACGCAAGGAGGACCCAACTGGTTCAAGAATTGGTGTGTGGCACCAGTCATTGTCGATCCAGAAAAAGATGAGGTTTATTTTACACCCTTGTATTATACGATGGCACATTTCAGCAAATTTATGAGACCGGGAGCCGTAAAAATTGGTTGCCAAATCAGCAATAATGAGTTGATGTCAACCGCTGTTAAAAATCCTGACGGAACGATTGCAGTAGTCATTTTTAATCCCACCGAACAAGAATTCGCTGTAGAAATCAATCAAAAAAATATAAAGAAAAACATTTCTATACCTGCAAAAGCATTACAAACAATATTAATAAAATCTTGATAAATAAATAATTATAAACACCAATACTATGTCAGATAATAATTCGCACCCAAAGGGATTAGTTCCAATGGGTCAAAAAATCGCTTTTGGAATAGGTATGTTAGCCAACCAGATGTTTCCAGCAATGTTAGGAATTTTTACGGTCGTTTTAATTCAAAATCTAGGCTTTGCGGGTTGGATGCTTGGTTTAGTATCTTTTCTTCCAAAATTTTATGATGCCATTTTAGATCTCATTATGGGTTATGTAAGTGACAATACTAGATCTAAATGGGGAAGAAGAAGACAGTATGTATTGACAGGTGCAGTGATACTTGGTGTTTCATTCGCATTCATGTGGCAATTGTATGCAAGTGATGGCGTTACCTATAATTTTATTTACTTTTTAGTTATTTCTTTGTTTTTTTATACTGGTCTTACCATATTTAGCATTCCTTATGTTGCCATGGGCTATGAAATGAGTGATAATTTTCACGAGCGAACCAATATAATGGCTACTGCGCAATTAATAGGACAGTTAGCCTGGGTAATAGCACCTTGGTTTTGGGTTATTATGGCCGACAAGTCGCTATTTCCATCTGGTGATGTAGCGGTAAGAACTTTGGCTGTTTATGTAGCAGTCGCCTGTGCTATTATGGCAGCAGTTCCAGCATTCTTTATCCCCAGTAAATCTACTTTAAATGAAAATTATGGCTCTATTTCTTTTAAAGGGATTCTAAATAGTTTTGGAGAAATTAAAGAGGGGCTTAAGGCTTCTGTTGAAATAAAACCATTTAGAAAACTTTGCATAGCTACTTTTTTAATCTTCAACGCTTTTAATACTACAGCCGGCTTTTCTTATTTTATTAT
>DMHA01000322.1 GCA_003449615.1 Flavobacterium sp. | reverse complement strand
CAATATCTGGACTTAATGGTTAAAATGTTTTAAATTTCGTTTTAAATGTTTTAACTTTTCACACAAAATCCAGTAGAACCAAAAAAACAACTATTTTCTATAAAAAAAGGAAATAAAAACATTAAAAAAGACACATAAATAGACACCACACCACAAAGTTATTCTAGGTTTTCTTAATGTATCTAAATGGTTTAAAATGTTTGTAAGTATTGATTTTACTCACAAAAGCCAATTTTTTAAAATTAAAATAGCAACTATGACACAAAATTTAACTTTAGATGAAATACAAAATTTTAAAGGCAAGTATCCCAAACAATTGTGGTACTTGTTTTTCAGCGAAATGTGGGAACGTTTCAGCTTTTATGGAATGAGAGGAATGCTGTATGTTTTTATGGTGAATCAATTGACTATGAAAGATACGGAAGCTAATTTGCAATATGGAGCTACCCAAGCATGGGTTTACGCATTTACATTTATAGGAGGTTTATTTGCAGATAAAATTTTTGGATTTAGAAAATCGCTTTTTTGGGGTGGATTATTGATGATTGTAGGAAGTGTTCTTTTGGCCATTCATCCCAAAGAGTTCTTTTTCGTTGGAGTAAGTTTTACAATTGTAGGAACTGGATTTTTTAAACCCAATATTTCGTCAATGGTTGGAAAACTATACAAAGATGATGATAATAGAAGAGATGCAGGCTTTTCATTATTCTATGCAGGAGTAAATCTCGGAGCATTAATTGGAGGCTATATTTGTGTTGCTGTCGCCAATGGAACGCTTTGGGAATCCTTTATTCCGGAAACATTAAGATGGAATTTTGCCTTTGGCTTTGCTTCTGTCGTGATGATTATAAGTTTGTTGACCTTTGTTCAAACCCAGAAATCACTTGGCGAAATTGGTCTATCTCCTTTGGGACATATTGAAAAATCCAAAAGAAGAATTATAGAAATTGTAACTTATATAGGTTCCTTGTTGATAGTTCCCATAATAATGATAATGGTATCCAACACCACTTATACTGATTATTTTATGTATTTAATTGGGCCCGCATCATTACTTTATTTAATTTATGAAATGAGAAGTTTTACGCTTCCTGAAAATAAAAAATTGATAGCTGCCGTTGTGTTTATGTTATTCTCGATTGTTTTCTGGGCGTTTTTTGAGCAAAGTGGCGGTTCGCTGAGTGCTTTTGCGGTTAACAATTTAGACAACACTATTTATGGAGTACAATTAGATCCAAACGGAGTCAATAATTCTGCAAATTCATTATTTGTGATTGCCTTTGCAGCAATCGTGGGGTTAGTTTGGCTTTGGATGAGTAAAAGGAAAATCGAACCCAATACTGTTATTAAATTTGGTTTGGCCTTTCTATTTCTTGCAGGAGGTTTTTGGGTGTTTTATTATACCAAATTTTTCGCCGGTGCTGATGGAAGAACTTCTTTGGGATTGTTTACTTTTGGCTGGTTTGTCATTACATTTGGGGAATTATGTTTGTCGCCAATAGGAATGTCGGCTATGACAAAATTATCGCCTCAAAAAACCCAAGCGGTTATTATGGGAATGTGGTTTCTAGCCAGTGCCTACGGACAATATTTTGCAGGATTATTGGGAGCTAATATTGCAAGTGCATCTGAGAATTCAACGAATTTAGAAAAACTAATCGTTTATGCTGATGGCTACAAACAATTGGCTATTTATGCCTTAATTGCCGGATTGGTTTTAATCGTAATTTCGCCTTTAGTAAAAAAATTAATGCAGGAAGTAAAATAAAATAAAATACTATGACACAAAACACCACCGACCAGTTTTTCAAGAATCCTGTTTTAGGGCATCCTCCAGGATTATTTGTATTGTTTTTTACCGAAATGTGGGAACGTTTCAGTTTCTATGGAATGCGGTCTTTGCTCATTTTGTTCTTAACCGCTTCAGCAATGGAGGGAGGTTGGGAGTGGTCTCGAGAGAATGCTTCAGCCCTTTTTGGATCCTATGTAGGACTAGTTTATTTATCTACAATGATGGGCGGTTATTTTGCCGATAAAAAAATTGGGTATCGATGGGCTGTTGTCATTGGTGCCTGTTTGATGACTTTAGGACACGCTTCGATGGCTATTGAAACCGAGTTTTCTATTTATCTCGGATTGGTTTTATTGGTTTTTGGTAACGGATTTTTCAAACCCAATATGGTTTCCATCATTTCTGAAATGTACAAAGACCGTCCCGATAAAAAAGATGGAGCCTACACTTTGTTTTATATGGGAGTCAATGCGGGGGCGTTCTTCGGAATATTGCTTTGTGGCTATTTGGGCGAAAAAGTGGGTTGGAGTTATGGTTTTGGATTGGCTGGAATTTTTATGTTCTTCGGAATGTTGCAGTTTTGGCTATCACAAAATATCTTTGGAGAAATTGGCTTAAAGCCAAATGCAGCCAGCAAAGCCAAAATTGAAACATCGGATACTGACAAAAGAAATCCTTTCACGCCAATTCAACTGGGATTAATTGGTCTAATGGTAACTTTAGGATTGCTATGGATTTTGAATGCTCCGATTTCAAAAATTTCTGGAGGAAAAATAGATGTTTTCAGTTTCTTGGGCGAAAACGGAAATTCGATTGCCATTCTTACCGCATTGATTTTATTTATACTATTACTGATTTACAGATTTACTCAATATTCCCAAATCACGAGAGAAAAATTAATGGCAGTAACGTTTTTTGCTTTTCTAACTATTTTCTTTTGGGCAATTTTTGAACAATCCCCCAACAGTTTAACCATTTTCGCTTCTGATTATACGAATCGAGTTTTGGAAGGCAACTGGAGTGTGACTTTTTTAGTGGTCAATTCCTTGATGACCCTTTTGCCATTGGCTATCATTACTTGGGTTTTAACATTATTATTCAAGCAAACTTTCAAACAATACACCTTAGCTTCGGTGATTTTAAGCAGCAGTTTTGTCATTATTTGGACTATTGCTTTGTGGATGTTAGCTAAAGATTATTACACTGCGGGGTATCTTTCCTTGTCCGACGAAACTTTAGCCTTTTTGAAAATCAAAAAAGTGACAGAACCCTTAACCGAAGTTCCTGCAACCTGGTTTTCGACCTTGAACTCGTTGTTCATCATTTCCTTGGCACCCATATTTTCGAAATGGTGGGAAAGCAAATACAATCCGTCTGCCAATTATAAATACGGAATTGGGATGACTTTACTCGCTCTCGGAATGGCCTGTGTTGCTTTTGGTGCCAACGGAATCGAGCCTGGAGCAAGAACCGCATCAGTAAGTATGATTTGGTTAATTTTAGTTTACCTTTTTCATACTATGGCAGAGTTGTGTATTTCGCCAGTAGGATTATCTTATGTTAGCAAATTAGTTCCTTCAAGAATGATTGCATTTATGTTTGGAGTTTGGTATCTTGCGGTCGCAATAGGAATGAAAGGAGCAGGAATTTTTGGCGAGAATATCGATAAAATTGCCGACGAACACGGACTGAGTTATTTCTTTTGGATGTTGACCATCATTTCTGTTGTAGTAGCAATTTTGGCTGTTGTAATGGGACCAGTTGTCAAAAAGTTGATGCATGGTGTGAAATAACGGCATTGTTTTTGAAAATAAAATTAATTAAATCGTATAAAAAATGAAGAAAGTATTTATAATAGTATTGTTATTTTTGGGCTCTTTTGGAGTTCAAGCACAGGAGCTAAAATGGGAAACAGATATCAATAAAGCGATAGCTGTTTCTAACAAAACCAAAAAACCAATGTTGCTGTTTTTTACAGGAAGCGATTGGTGTGTTTGGTGCATTCGTTTGCAAAAAGAAGTTTTGAAAACTCCAGAATTTAAAACTTGGGCTGTCAAAAACGTTGTTTTAGTAGAATTAGATTATCCGCGTGGCAAACCTCAATCGGACAAAATCAAAAATCAAAATGCAGGCTTACAAGAAACTTTCGGTATTCAAGGATTTCCTACTCTTTATTTTGCAACTGCTAAATTAAATAAAAAAAAACAACCCAGTTATACTGGAATTGGCAGTATGGGGTATGTTGCTGGAGGACCCAAAGCTTGGTTAGCTGAAGCCGATGAAATTTTAAAAAGGCAATAATAATTTTCAATACAATCTATAAAATCCCTTTTCGCTAGTACCGTGAAAAGGGATTTTTGATTTTAAAAGTTGATTTTAAACCATTTAGAAATTTAAAATGGTTTATGATGCCATGCCTAACCTAGACTCAACATTGTGAAAATTGAAGTAATCCAAAGGAGAGGAGTTATAATGGATTATTTTATATTTATTCCAATATACCAGAGAGTTAAGTTTAATCCAATAATATTTTTCTAGAAAATTTATCTTTACCTTTCACAATTTGAAGTATATAAACTCCTCTTGCAACATTTGGAATAACAAAATTATTTTCTGTATTGGTAGTAAAGTTTTCAAAAAATATTTGTTTTCCAGTAATTGAGAAAATCTTTATACTTGCGTTTTCTATATCCTGAAAACCACTTAATTTAAGATCTCTGTTTTTGATAAAAATTTCTATCCCTTGAGCAAACTCTCCAATTGATTCATTTGACAAATAACCCGTTTTTGTCCAAGTGCTTAAAACAATAGGATTAGTAGGAAGCCCGTTTATTTCAGCATCGGGAGTTGACAGAAGCTCCACTTTAAAAACCTCTCCATCGCTCGCGAGAAGGTTTACTGCTTTTGTATCAAAACTAGCTGGATCTGTGGCAGCAAGCGAAGCATCAAGTGCCATAGGTAGCATGATATATTTGGTTGTACTGCCTTGAACTATTTTCAGCGTAGTGTCACAACCATTTGTTGGGCAAAAATAAGTATCAGCATTGGTTCTATCAATGGCAACTCGAGGGTCAAACACGGCTATTACACCGCTTTTATAAGGTCCTATTGGAGGATAAACAATATCCACTTGAGGCGTTGTGCTACTTGCCGCTGCCATAATACTAATAACATCTACTTCTCTCTGAATAGGGTATCTTACATTTCCTGTATTGGTTTGAACAGTAGAATAGGATTTTGTAGTGTTATTCCATTTGGCATAATTTCCAAGGGTTTCGTTGTAAACCACAAGATGTCCCTCGAGCAAACTTCGCATTTGATTTACAGAATAGTCTGAAAAATGGTTTATATAGTAGCCAGGTTCGGGATTTTTCTGTCCTCCTCCTTCCATTGGGTCTGATTTAAATGTTAGAGGGCTAAAACCATCAATGGTGGGTTTGATAAATTTTTTCTGAACATCGTCATAAGCCCATATTGGTCCCGCATGGGTTTCATTGAAAGAGGTTCCTGGTTCTATACCGTACATAATCCCTTTATAAGGATAGGTAGCACTTCCCCAGTGCGGCAAAGAAAGAGCATGACCTACTTCGTGTATCATGGTTCCAAGTCCATTAGCTCCACCTCTTCGTTGCACAGACGAATAGCCGCCTCCAACTCCTTTTTGGGGTCTGTCTGTATATGTCCACGAAACAGTAAAATATTTCATGCCTCCTGAATAAGTCCCCGATGCGTCTCTAAGGGCTGCTTTCCATTCTTGTGAAACGTCATTGTGTTTGTTAAATGGTATTCCAGCTAAAGTATTATATTCAGCAAGTGAACTAAATTTTAGCGCTGTTATTGTCCCTCCAGGAGGTGGAGCAGATATTGTTGGAAATAAAATATTTGGGATACTTTGAACTTTAAACTCGGCAGCGGGTAGTTTTGACCCATATTCTGCTTCCCAACCACTATAAAAGCTACTGTTTTGCAAACTAAAAGCATTGATTTCAAAATTGGTCATCAAAATTCTGTTTGGAGCACTAACGCTTAAATTGTCGAAAACCAAACTCTCTGCAGGTGTTATAACCGTAATTTTCAGTCCTTGTTGCACCCATTCCTTGGGAATAATCCCAGTAAAGCTATCGGCAAAAGTATGTACAACCTGACCAAAAGTATCATTGAAAGAAGTGGGTAAGTTTGCAGGACCTGCTAAAGTTATTTCGGTAAAAGTGCCGTTTAAATCCAATCTTGCTTTTACAACTGGCGAAACGCCTCCGATTGCCGAGGTTATATTTACTTTGGCAAAGCTTGTCTATCGCTAATGAGTTTTAACTTTTCGTTTGCAGTAGGAATTAAATAATCAAATTTTACAACATGAGTTTGTGCAAAATAAACTGCTTTAATCAAGGGTTGAGCTGTATTGACTAAACTTGTCAAAACCAATAAAATAGTTAAATATAGCGTTTTCATATTCAATATTTTTTTAAGTTTAAACTAAAACTTCATGACAAAGGTATATCATTTTCGGGAACATTATAGCATAAGATAAGTATATTTAACGTAAATTTTAAAACTTAAACTTAATGAAAATCAGTACGAATTTAACTCAAATGAACACAATCAAATATAACTAACTAAATTCAATTGTTTGTTTTTTATACATTTAACAAATTTTTTTCTATTTTTTCATAATCAATTGTAAATCAGCTGTTTTTTGCTAGATGAATAGTTAAAGTATAACTAAAAAACAATAGTACGAAAGGAATAATTAAAACCCAATTTTCAATCCAATCTATAAAATCCCTTTTCGCTCGTGGCATGAAAAGGGATTTTGTTTTTGAAGCAAGTGGCTTTCCACAATTTTTGAATGTTTTTAAAATTTGTAGCATCGGCAACCACCATTTTTGGTTTTGTAGCTGTAAGAAAACGTTCCAAATTGATCTTGGGCGATTGTGTCAATACTACAATATCAGCACGAATATTTTTTGGATAAACCCCTAAACTATCTAAAATTAAAATCTTATTTCCATCGAAAAACATCAGGTTTTGCAATCGTATTTTAGTTTTCAAATGGCTGAAATTTCCCATTGAATATGAGGAAAAAGTCTGGTTTTGATTCGCCGTTTTCAAAAGACTATCACCAGCATACAAGCTAATGTTATTTCCATTTCTCTCTGCAATAAGTGTGTTTTTCTTTGAATTGAAAATGACTAATTCCCTTTGTTTCTGAATGTTCCAATGGGTTTGGAAATAGGTAATTTGGAAAATAATTACAGTTATCATTGCCAAAGCCAATTTGTTGAAATTGGGTTTTTTGAACCAAATAACCGTGGCAATTATTAGTAAATAGAGACTCAACAGCAACTGCCAATTGAACGGAATGTCACGAAAAATAAATTGTTCTAACGATGCAATCCAATTGATGATTTTATTCAAAATAAAAATACTCCATTCCAATGATTTGGCTAGAAAAACAGGAACACAATCGAATGCAGCCAAAACCATTACCACAACTCCCAACCCCATAATCAGACTCAAAAACGGAATAATAACCAAATTGGTCACAAAAAACAAGCCCGGAAATTGATGAAAATAATAAATACTCAAAGGCAAAGTGCCAATTTGTGCCGCAAACGAAACGGTTAGAATTTCCCAAAAGTAATTCACGATTTTGTTTCTTGGTTTCCAAAGTTGAGCCAATAATGGTTGCAACCAAAGTATAAAAAACAAAGCGAAATAGCTCAATTGAAAACCCACATCAAACAAAAAAGACGGCTGAACCAACAAAATAATCAACATCGAAACCAATAAAGTATGAAAAATATTAGTGCTTCGCCTAAGATACATTCCAATGGCGACAAACGAAAACATCGTTACCGAACGAAGTACCGAGGGTGCCAATCCAGCAATCAATCCGAAAGAAGACAAGGAAAGTAAAATAATTACCAACTTGATAAACGAACTTTTGCGGGTGTTGGGAAAAGGCTTGAGTAGAAAAGTAACAAAAATCAAAATACAACCAATATGCAATCCCGAAACCGACAAAATATGTACTGCCCCAGCATATTGATAATCACTGACAATCTCTGGCGAAATGTCCTGTTGTTGTCCTAAAATTAAGGCAACAGCAACATTCAATTCGGTTTTATTGAAATGGCTTTTTTCTAAATTTTGAATGATTTTTGTTCGCAATCTTGAACTGAAATACCATAAGTCTTTTTGGATTATCGAACCTATTTTTATCTCGGAGGCATCCGCATAAATCTGGGCATAAATCTGTTTGTTTTCGAGGTATTTGCCATAATCAAATTGGTTTGGGTTTTTGGCTGAACTGTTTCTGTAAAAACTCCCATTGATTTGTAAATGAGTCCCAATTTCTAGTGGCTGATTTAGACTGTCTTTTCTAACATTTAGGAGAACTCTTCCGGTATTTATTTTATCCTCAATTTGGTTTACAACAGCGATATAACGGTCGTTGAAACTGGAACTCCGCAGTTTCTCTCGGATAGTTAGTGACACCAAATGTGGTTTCTCGAAAATGGATTTAACGCGACTATAATTGCTTTCCTGAAAAGAATTGGTGTGGATAATTTGGGTAGTTGTGCCAATAGTAAAAGCAAGCAAATAGGTGGCAAGACCAAAAAAAATTGGGTTTACTATCTTTCTTTTCGACCAGAAATAAGCAATAACAAAAACGGAAAATGCAATAAAAAGAGCTAAAAACACAAACCAAATAGCGGGTTTGAAATAATAAGCAACCAAAATTCCGGCTATAAATCCTAAAGTAATTCTCGCTAATGGAAACTCTAAAACTTTCATAATTATTTGAATCAGGGGTTCAAACAAAATAATAGAATTCTTCGGGTTAGACCTAACAGGTTTTAAAAACCTGTTAGGTCTGTGTTAAGAGTCATTTCAAATCGGCAACTATTAATTTAGCGGTTTTTTCGCTGGCACCAATGCCTCCCAATTTTGCTTCCAGCTCCTCATATTTTTGCATAAGAACTTGGCGATAATTTGAATCTAAAATCCTATTCAATTCATCACAAATAGGCTGTTTTGAGCATTTTTCTTGAATCAATTCGGCTACCACTTCTTCATCCATAATTAGGTTGACCAACGAAATATATTTTAAGGTAATGATGCGTTTTGCAATTTGGTATGAAACCCAACTCCCTTTATAACAAACCACTTCGGGAACTTTGAAAAGAGCGGTTTCCAGTGTTGCCGTGCCTGATGTAACTAGTGCTGCTGTGGCGTTGCTCAACAAATGGTATGTTTTGTTCGAAACAAATTTGATATTCTCACAGGTTATAAATCTTTCATAAAAAGAGAATTCCAAACTTGGTGCACCAGCAATTACAAATTGATAATCCTTAAAATCATGGACTACGCTCAACATTATCGATAGCATTTTGGTAATTTCCTGCTTGCGACTTCCAGGCAAAATAGCGATAATAGGTTTTTCGTTCAATTGATTTTCTTTTCTAAAAGCAGCAGCATCCTCAGAGGGATGATTATGTATTGCATCAATCAAAGGATGGCCTACAAATTCAACAGGATAATGGTGTTTTTTTTCATAGAAATCTTTTTCGAAAGGCAAAATCACATACATTTTATCAATATCGCGTTTGATTTCGGTAATTCTATTTTCTTTCCATGCCCATATTTGGGGCGAAATATAATAATGTGTTTTGAAGCCTTGTTTTTTGGCCCATTTGGCTATACGCAAATTGAATCCAGGATAATCAATAAAAACAATCACATCGGGTTGGAAATCTGTAATGTCTTTTTTGCAAATTTTGATGTTATTCAAAATCGTTTTCAAATGAAATAAGACTTCTACAAAACCCATAAAAGCCAATTCTTTGTAATGTTTGACTAAAACGCCACCCACTTGCTGCATCAAATCGCCTCCCCAAAACCTGATGTTGGCTTCTGAATCTTCTTTATACAAAGACTTCATCAAATTCGAGCCGTGCAAATCGCCCGAGGCTTCTCCAGCTATAATGTAATATTTCATCTGTTTGTTTTTTATTGTTTTTAAAGATATAAAAAGAAGTCGTCTCAAAACAAAAAAATGAGACGGTTTTTCATCTGTTTATTTTTATTGTTTCATTTTTATATTTTTTTCAATATTGATTTTGGTTATTTTCAGAAAAGGTAATGTAATGCTAAAATAGCTTTTCTGATGCAATTTTCTTTCTTAAATTGTGTGTTATTGCCATAAATCGGAACTTTATATCTACTTTTTAATTCCTTTGAGAGTAAATCGTTTAAAACCATGATTGTGATTGAGTTGTAGAAATACAGGTTCTACGACGGCTGTGGGTTGTTTGCGTTTAGTAGTGATTATCTTTTTTTCCCATTCCAGCTTAACACATTAAAGGCGATATTGATACATTAAAAAAGTTAAGAATATTATAATAAGACAACTAGATTTTTAAATGGTTTAATGTACTTTAGCTTTAATTTGAAATACATTTATAATGCTTCATTCGATGGTAAAAAATCTTATTTATGTGTAAAAAAATAGAAGTCTTTTTTTTGATTTTCCAATTGACTTTGGTCTTTGCCCAAGAACAGAAAACTGAGGCAAAACAAATCTCAGTTCAAAAAATGGATATGGATTTTTTTGTGGGTTTTGACGGGATGGGGAATCTTTATTACATTAAAAACAATGTGTTGCATAAGAAAAACGAGCAAGAATTGTGGCAGTACAAAAACGTTTCGTTGGGGAAAATAACCAAAATTGACTTCCAAAACCAGTTGAAAATTTTGTTGTTTTATGAAAATTTCAATACCATTATACTTTTGGACAATCAATTGAATGAAATTCAAAAGATTAATTTTTCAGAAAATGAAATACCGATATTAGTTTCAGCATCAGGAATTGCGTCTCAAAACCGAGTGTGGATTTACAATAGTCTGACCCAACAAATTGGGCTTTTTGATTTTTTGAAGAACACTTTTCAATCGGTAACTCCTTCTTTTTATGGAAATATAAAACAGTATGAATCTGATTTTAATGATTTTAGATGGATTGATGACAAAAATAATTGGTATGGAGTAGATGTTTTTGGAAAAATTACTTCATTGGGCAAAGTGCCCGATTATGAACAAATTCAAATTATTGGCAACCAAGAAATCCTTTTTTCGAAAGAAGGAAAGTTGTATTTTCAAAATTTTAATAAGAATAGTAATTATACCATCGAAAATGTGGAAAAATCATTTAAAAATTTCTACTACAAAGACCAAATTTTGTCTATTTTTACCAACCAAGAAATTACGAATTATAAAATTACAATACCATAATGCACATAGCAATAGCAGGAAATATTGGAGCGGGAAAAACGACATTGACCCGTTTGTTGGCGAAACATTTTAAATGGGAACCGCATTACGAGGACGTGGTGGATAATCCCTATTTGGATGATTTTTATCATCAAATGGAGCGTTGGTCTTTTAATTTGCAAATTTATTTCCTGAATAGTCGTTTCCGTCAGGTGTTGCAAATTCGCGAAAGCGGCAAAAAAGTCATTCAAGACAGAACCATTTATGAAGATGCTCATATTTTTGCTCCCAATCTTCACGCTATGGGATTGATGACGAATCGTGATTTTCAGAACTATTCTTCCTTGTTTGAATTGATGGAGTCTAAAGTAGAAGCACCAGATATGCTAATCTATTTAAGAAGTTCCATCCCAAATTTGGTGGCACAAATTCATAAACGCGGTCGCGAATACGAAAACACCATTTCTATCGATTACCTCAACCGTTTGAATGAGCGTTATGAGGCTTGGATTCAAACGTACACAAAAGGGAAATTACTTATTATAGATGTTGATGACATCAATTTTGTGGACAATCCCGAAGATTTGGGAATGATTATTAATAGAATTGACGCGGAGCTGAATGGGTTATTTTAGAAACACAAAAACTATAATGAATAAGTTAAGCCCAAGGTAAACTGTCTTGGTCTCAACGAAAACTGATACACATTCACGATATTAAGATAACTGCTGGTGGTTGTAAAAAATTGTGTGTCAAAAATATTAGTCAGCGAGGCGTTTATATTTACTTTTTTAGAAGGTTTATAATAAAGAGACAAGTTAACCAAAATATTTTTATCAATCGTACTTCTTTCTGAAGTTTCTGCTCTCGACGAATCGAAACCAAAATTGATACGTGTGGATTTAGTAGTATAGATATCCAAATTCAAATTTTGAAAAAGAATTGAGTTGTTAATTTGATTACCTGTAGTTTCTGCCGTTCCAAAGTTCAATTTAGCTTTATATTCCAGTGTAAACCAACTCCCTTTATCCCAACTTAACCCAAAATCTATACTTTGTCTCTTATTAACTGCGTCCAGAAATTGATTATTAAAAAACAATTGGTTTTTAATGGTATTGTATGCATATGTCAATTCTGTTTTGAAAGAACCTAAAAACCCTTTTGTTAAATAAAAAGTAAAACCGTAGTTTTCCAAAGAATTTGGTTGTTTAATAACTTCCGTAACCATAAATCCCTCGCTGTTTAACTCATTTGAAAATGTAGCGTTAGATTTATTGTGACTAAAATTACCTCTTACACTTAAAAAAAAACTTTTTAAAATATTATTA
>DMHA01000331.1 GCA_003449615.1 Flavobacterium sp. | reverse complement strand
GCGCTATAACCACCAATGGATTTATGGAAATAAGAAGCCCTAGCACTCGAAAGATTTCCATCCACCTCAAAAACTCGGTAATGTGTTGTGTCTTGCAAAATCTGAACATCGGCAGGTGTTTCCTGAAAAGGAACTTCGACTTCTCTTTTGCTCACAAAAGCATCGGCATCAACATAATTTTTATCGACAAGAACCAAATCGAAAAGCATTACTAATCCTACGAGAATTATGGTTGTATTTTGTGCCAATTTATTTTTTACAAACAACCACAAAACCCCAGCCACAATCAGAATAAAGAATCCAGAACGCAACAAATCGGCTGCGTACAAACTTTTTCTGTCTTCGATTAAAGCATCTATAAATCCTGTTCCAAAAGCTTTATCTTGTCCTTGACTGAACATTTGCAACAATTGATCATCCAATTGACCCTCAAAATCAAACGAACTTCTAATTAAAAACAGTCCAATTATTAAACCAAAAACAGTTGCCGAAGCTTTCCACAAACTCGTCCATTGTTTTTCTATTTCTTGGGTAAAAAACGACTGAAAACCCATAATCGCTAAAACCGGAAAACAAAGTTCCAATATTACTTGAATGGACGAAACTGCTCTAAATTTGTCATACATTGGAACAAAATCGATAAAGAAATCGGTTACAACTGATAAATTTTTACCCCAAGACAACACCAAAGAAAATAAGGCTCCAGCAAGAAAAACATACTTAATTTTGCGTTTGTCGTGGTACAATCCTAGAATACCTAAAAAGAAAATTACAATTCCGATATAAGCTGGTGCTGCAACTATGGGCTGCTTACCCCAATAGGTAAAACCGTAGTTTTCTGTAAATTGTTGGGCTTCTTCTGGCGAGGCTCCGTATTGCGTCATAAATTTGTAAACACTCGAATCTGAATTCAATTTTTCGCTATTCCCACCACCAAAAAGTCGGGGTGCAATCAAATTGAAACTTTCGGCAATTCCGTAACTGTATTCGGTAATGTATTCACGAGACAAAGCACTGTTTCCAGTTATTTTTGAACCATCTGGATTTAAAGTCAATTCACTTTTTCCACGCGTACTAAATTTGGCATATTCGGCTGTCGCCAATAAGTTAGTTGCATTGGCACCAATTGCAAAAATTCCTGCAACAGCCAAAACACCAAAAGAAGTCAAAAGTGACTTAAATTCTTTTTCTTTTATTGCCAAATAAATAAAATACCCCGAAAGTACCAACAAGAACATCAACAAATAATAGGTCATTTGAAAGTGATTAGCGTTGATTTCTAATGCTACGGCAAACATCGTTAGCAATCCCCCCCAAATATATTTCTTTTGGAAAACTAATATAAAACCTGCAATAACTAATGGCATATACCCAATGGCGTGGGCTTTGGCATTATGACCAACTCCGAGAATAATTATCAAATAAGTAGAAAATCCGAAAGCCAGAGCTCCGAAAAAAGCTTTGAGTGGATCAATTTTTAAAACCAAAAGCAATCCATAAAAACCTAGAAAATACAGAAACAAATAATCGGCAGGACGAGGCAAAAACCGAATAGCATCGTCAATCATCCCAATATAATCGTGCGGATATTTGGCTCCCAATTGATAAGTTGGCATTCCCCCAAAAGCCGAATTGGTCCAAAAAGGCTCTTGGTGGTCCGAAGCTCTAAAGTCGTTTTGCTCCTTTGCCATTCCAGTATATTGCACAATATCCGATTGCGAGATTTGTTTTCCCTGCAAAACAGGATAAAAATAAATAAGGGAAATCAATACAAATCCAACTAGGACAAGGGCGTGCGGATATAATTTTTGAAGTTGCTTCATTTTATAATTTTAGAATTCAGATTTTAGATTTTAGATTATTTAAAAATATCCTTTCTTTATGTTAATTAGCTTTTTGAAAGCCCCTCCTTCGGAGGGGTTGGGGAGGATGGATTTGGGTAAATTTAATCTATTTCCTCATAATCAACATATTCCCCGACTTTTTTGGTTTCTCGAGGTTTTTTGGCATTGGCAGTATCGATTATAATTTCATCATTATTTGCGGTTTTTTGCCAAGAATTACCTCTTGCATATTGCTGCTGCTTTTGAAAATTTTCTCCTGCTTTTTCAACTGCTTTTTTCACTAATATTGGCAAAAACAATCTTGCCAAAAATTTTATAATATAGTAAATAGCAATGATATAAATTAAAGTCCTTATAAATCCAGTAAAAGAGGCTTCTTGCATAATCGAATTAATTTTCGACAAAATTAACAATTCCAACGTTCAAAATTAAAATAACATTCTTAAATAAATAATAAAATATAGTACATTTGAAATGCGTTATGCTTTTTAACCAAAAATAAAAATATGTGTAAAATCAAAACCCTAATCATAGTAGCATTTTTTATGTTTCCATTGATGCAATATGGACAATATACTGACCAAATTAATTCGAATAGACCAGGCGAAACGATGTCCGCTTTTGCAGTTGGAAAATCAGTTATTCAAGTAGAATCTGGCATTTATGGCATCAAAGAAAATCACAGCATCCAAAATTATGATGCCAATGGATTTGGTATTGATATGACCCTAAGATGGGGATTATTTAAAGAGCAACTGGAGTTAATTGCCGATTTACAATACCAATCGGCTTTCAAGCAAACCGTTTTGGGTGCGAAATATTTAATTTATGACCCTTTCAAAAATTATGAAAGAAAAATAAATTTATATAGTTGGAAAGCCAATCGTGCATTCAATTGGCATCAATTAATTCCCGCTGTTTCGATCTTTGCTGGGGCGAATATTACGCTTGCTGATAATCCTTATTATTTTTCTCCATACGCTGCAATTTCTCCAAAAATTGCTTTAATAACCCAAAACCATTTGGGTGATGGAAGTTTGGTTCTTATAACCAATATTATTGCAGATTTCATTGGAACTGATTATCCGAGTTATGGTTATGGAATTACCTTGACAAAAGGATTCAACAAAAATTGGTCTGGATTTATTGAAAATCAAGGTTATATGAGTGATTTTTACAGCGATGCCATTGTTCGTTGTGGTGCGGCTTATTTGCTACACGACGATTTGCAAATTGATGCCTCGATAAGCAAAAGTCTAAAAACTACCCCTTCGATGTTGTATGGAGGTGTTGGACTTTCTTGGCGTTATGATGCTGGTTACAAAGAAGTTCGAATGAAAGTAGATACAGGAGATTCGGATAAAAAAGCAAAAAGAAGAGCTAAGAAAACTAAAAAAGGATAAATTTTCAACACCATACAATAACAAATGATTACCATAAAAGAAGCCGTTACCAAAAAGGAAATGACAGAGTTCGTGAAATTCCCTTTTTCCTTATACAAAGACAACAAATATTGGGTACCGCCCATCATCGCCGATGAATTGGAATCCTTTGACAAAACCAAAAATCCCGCTTTTGAAAGTGCCGAAGCTTATTTTTATTTGGCTTTCAAAAACAATGAAATTGTGGGAAGAATTGCTGCCATCATCAACTGGGGCGAAGTCAATAACCAACACAAAAAGAAAGTCCGTTTCGGTTGGTTTGATGTTATTGATGATATTGAAGTAACCAAAGCTTTATTGGAAAAAGTATATGAATTGGGACGAAAAAACAATTTAGAACACATAGAAGGACCAATGGGTTTCTCCAATTTGGACAAAGTAGGCGTTCTCACCGAAGGTTTTGACGAAATGGGAACGATGATTACTTGGTACAATCATCCTTATTTTGCCAGCCATTTGGAGCAATTGGGATTTGTAAAAGAGAAAGAATACATCGAAAGTATTTTTCCGTTCTCGAATGTAAAACCCGAATTTTTCTCGAAAGCACAAACCTTAATCAAAAAACGTTATGAACTAACGAGTTTGACTTTTACCAAAACAAAAGATATTATGCCATTAGTGGACAAAATGTTTGATTTATTCAATAGTTCTTATGCCAATTTATCTTCTTTTGTCGCCATTACCGAGGTTCAAAAGGAATATTTCAAAAAGAAATACATCAGTTTTATCAATCCAGAATACATCAAATTTGTGATGGACAAGAACAATGATATTGTAGCTTTCAGCATCGTGATGCCGAGTTTTTCGGAAGCGTTGCAGAAAGCTAAAGGCAAACTTTTCCCTTTTGGATTTTATTATTTGCTCAAAGCAAGAAAACACAGCAAAGACGTGGTTTTTTACTTGATAGGCGTTCATCCCGAATACCAAAACAAAGGCGTAACAGCCATTATTTTCGATGAATATTTCAAAACTTTTAGCGAAAAAGGAATCATCAACTGCATCCGAACCCCTGAACTGGAAGACAATCACGCCATACATAATTTATGGAAAAACTTCGACCCAAGAATTCATTGTAGGAGAAAAACGTTTATTAAGATGCTTTGAGTTTGCAGATGGCAGGTAGAAGGTAGAAGGTAGCAGGTAGCAGGTAGCAGGTAGCAGGTAGCAGGTAGCAGGTAGCAAAAAAAAGAAAAAGCCTTGAACAAATAAGACCTTTTCGTTTTTTTTTATACATAGATGTTTA
>DMHA01000265.1 GCA_003449615.1 Flavobacterium sp. | reverse complement strand
TTTAACAAATAAGTTATTCTAACAAAACATTTACAAGAATAAGCGAACTTAAAAAAACAAATGTTAAATTACAGCAATTTTAACACAATGTCTTATACATTCTATACATTAGCGACAAATTAATTAGAAATATATGAACAAAATTCTTCTTCTCCTCATTTTGGGAATTTTTATCCCAACAATTAATGCACAAGAATATTTTCCTAACAATGAAAGTGTTCAAAACAAAAACAACAATTTTATTGTTTTTACCAATGCCAAAATTTATGTCACTCCAACACAAATTATCGAAAAAGGTAGTTTGCTCATTCAAAACGGAAAAGTGATTGGGGCTGGAATCAACATTTCAATCCCTAAAAATTGCACCACAATAAATCTGGAGGGAAAATCTATTTATCCGTCGTTTATTGATATTTACACTGATTTTGGAATAGAAAAACCCAAGAGTAATCCTAATCCTGGTCGTGGAATGTTGTATGACACCAAGCGAGAAGGTTATTATTGGAATGAAAATATCCGCTCTGAAGTGAATGCTTATGAAAATTTTAAATACGATCAAACCAAAGCCGAAGAATTGCTGAAAATTGGTTTTGGAGTTGTCGGAACCCACGTTCAGGACGGAATTGCCCGAGGAACTGGAACTTTAATTGCCTTAAATAATACCGATAAAAGTATTCGATTATTGTCCAATAAAATTTCAAACCATTTTGGATTTACAAGAAGTGTAACCACAAATCAGTCCTATCCAAGTTCGTTGATGGGAATGATGGCTTTGCTTAGACAGATGTATTTGGACGAAAACTGGTATAAAAACGGAAATTCAAAAACCAAAGATTTATCATTGGAAGCCTTGATTAATAATGAAAAATTAGTACAAATTTTCACAGCCGAGGACAAACTAAACAGTTTAAGAGCTTCAAAATTAGGAAAAGAATTTGGTGTAAACTATGTTTTGAAAGGTTTGGGCAATGAGTTCGAAAGAATAGAAGAAATCAAGAATACCAATGCAAAGTTCATTATTCCAATAAATTTCCCAGAAGCTTATGATGTTTCTAATCCTTATCAGGCAGACCAAATGGATTTGAGCACTTTGCGTTTTTGGAACCAAGCACCAACCAACTTGAAAGTGCTGTCAGACAACAAGATCGAATTTGCTTTAACAACCGATAAACTAAAAAAGCTGGAAGACTTTAGAACCAATTTGTTGAAAGCCATAAAATACGGATTTGACAAAACCAAAGCATTGGAAGCATTGACCACAATTCCAGCTTCGATACTTGGGAAAAGTGGCGAAATTGGCAGTTTGGCAACTGGAAGTTTTGCCAATTTCGTGATTACATCAGGAGAAATTTTTGACGTAAAAACTGTTTTGTATGAAAACTGGGTGCAGGGTTCGAAATTCGTTATCAATGATATCAATGCAAAAGACATTCGCGGCAGTTACGATTTGACTATCGAAAATGATTCCTATAAATGGAAAATTGAGGGCGAAATTGCTGCACCAAAATCTGAAATAACTACTATTTCTAAAAAGAAAGTAACTTCTAAACTTTCGGTTGCCAATAACTGGATCTCAGCATTGGTAAAATCAAAAGATAGTGTCAACCTCAGTTTTACCAGATTAATGGGCTTTATCGAAAACACCCAAAACCTTTCAGGAAAAGCCATTTTACCCAACGGAAATGAAGTAAAATGGTCAGCAACGAAAACTTCTCCCTTTGTTGTTGTCAAAGACACCGCCAAAGTCGAAAAGCCGAATGTAATTCCAGTAACTTTCCCCAACATAGGTTTTGGAAATACAAAAAAACCAACTCAAGAAACCATAGTTTTCAAAAATGCCACGGTTTGGACCAATGAAAAAGAAGGAATTCTACAAGAGACCGATGTTTTGGTCAAAAATGGAAAAATTGCCGCTATCGGCAAAAATATTTCGGATGCCTCAGCAACGGTTATTGATGCAAAAGGAAAGCATTTGACCAGCGGCATTATCGACGAACATTCACATATAGCCATTTCCAGAGGCGTGAACGAAGGCGGTCACAACTCGAGTGCCGAAGTGACCATTGAAGATGTCGTCAACTCCGAAGACATCAATATTTACAGAGAATTGGCCGGTGGCGTGACCATATCTCAACTTTTACACGGTTCGGCAAACGCTATTGGCGGACGTTCGGCAATCGTGAAATGGAAATGGGGATTGGCTCCAGAAGAACTTTTGTATAAAAACCAACCCAAATTCATCAAATTTGCTTTGGGCGAAAATCCAAAACAATCCAATTGGGGAAATGTAAATCCAACTCGTTTTCCACAATCCAGAATGGGAGTTGAGCAGCTTTTTGTCGATTATTTCCAAAGGGCTAAAGAATATGACGAAGCTTGGAAAAAATACAACTCCAATTCCAAAAAAGACAAAAACAAAGCACCTAGAGTAGATTTAGAATTAAAAACCATAGCCGAGATTATTAACAAAGAGCGGTTTATTTCTTGTCATTCTTATGTGCAATCAGAAATTTTAATGTTGATGAATGTTGCCGAAAAATTCAATTTCAAGGTAAATACTTTCACCCATATTCTCGAAGGTTATAAAGTCGCCGATAGAATGAAGGAACACGGTGTTGGTGCTTCGACTTTCTCTGATTGGTGGGCTTATAAATTCGAAGTAAATGATGCGATTCCTTATAATGGTGCCATTATGCACAATGAAGGATTGGTTGTGGCTTTCAATTCAGATGATGCCGAAATGTCCAGAAGATTAAATCAGGAAGCAGCGAAAGCAATGAAATATGGCAATGTTCCCGAAGAAGAAGCTTGGAAGTTTGTGACTTTGAATCCTGCCAAGTTATTGCATATCGACGACAAAGTGGGAAGCATTAAAGTGGGAAAAGATGCCGATATCGTGCTTTGGAACAACCATCCTTTGTCCATTTATGCCAAAGCAGAAAAAACCTTGATTGAAGGGGTAGTCTATTTTGACATTCAAAAAGATGAAGCCCAAAGACTGGCTGTTGCCAATGAAAAAAATGAGTTAATCCGACAATTGTTGCTAGAAAAAAATAAGGGTATGATTACTCAAGAACCAATCAAAAGAGAAAAAAAAGAATACCATTGTGATACTTTAGAAGAATAAAAGATGAAGAAAATATTTATAATAGCATTGGTACTTAGCTTATCAATACAGACAAAAGCACAACAATCGCCCGCCAAAAAGCAAACAAAATCCGTTTTGATTCTTAACGCAACGGCACATTTGGGCAACGGACAAATAATAGAAAACAGTGCCATAGGATTCAAAGATGGGAAAATCACATTAGTGGCCGATTCCAAATTGATAAAACTATCAAAAGATGCTTATGAAATCACGATTGATGCGTCAGGAAAACACGTTTATCCGGGATTTATTGCGCCAAATTCCACTTTAGGATTGGTAGAAATTGATGCTGTAAAATCGTCAGACGATGAAGCAGAAATTGGAAATTTGAATCCTCATATAAGAACCATAATTGCTTATACTGCCGAATCGAAAGTGATTGAAACAGTTCGTCCCAACGGAATTTTGATGGCTCAAATCACGCCTCGTGGAGGAAGAATCTCAGGAACATCTTCGATTGTGCAACTGGATGCTTGGAACTGGAAAGAGGCAATAATAAAGGAGAATGATGGCGTTCACCTTAACTTTCCAACAAATTATATCAGAACTGGATGGTGGGCAGAGCCGGGAGGAATTGAAGCTAACAAAGAATACCTCAAACAAATTGAGGAAATTAAGAGCTTTTTTTCAAACTCAAAAGCTTACTTGTCTGAGGCTTTTAAAGAAAGAAATTTAGTTTTCGAAGCGATGAAAGGATTGTTTGACGGAACCCAAACTTTGTTTATTCACGCCGATGAAAACAAACAAATTATTGATGCCATCCAATTTGCTAAAGAAAACGGCGTAAAAAAAATGGTCATTGTCGGAGGATTTGAAGCATACAAATCGGCTGATTTATTACAAAAAAACAACATCGGAGTACTGTTGAGCCGTGTTCACGAAATGCCAAAAAGTGATGATCAAGATGTTGATTTACCCTATAAAATGGCAAAACTATTGACCGATAAAGGAATTGTAGTTGGTCTTGAAAATAGCGGAGATATGGAACGCATGCAAACCAGAAACCTGCCTTTTCTTGCTGGAACTTGTGCTGCTTATGGATTAGACAAAGAACAAGCCCTACAATTAATCACGCTAAATACCGCCAAATTATTGGGAATTGACAATCAATCTGGGTCATTGGAAGTAGGAAAAGATGCTACTTTATTTATTTCGGAAGGCGATGCTTTGGATATGAGAACCAATAAATTGACCCAAGCATTTATTCAAGGAAGAATAATTGATTTAGAAAATCATCAAAGTCAACTTTACCATAAATACAAAGAAAAATACAATCAAGAATAATGTAGCAGTACAATAATTTTCAATTGCCTCCAGCTTCAGCTGGAGGAATAGGGAAACAATCAAATATTGGCTTTAGCCAAAAAAGTAGGCTATTTTGGCTAAAATCATAACATCATCAAAAAATTATTCGCACCTTTAAAGCTAGATGCATTTAATGTTTTGAAATTAGGCCTTTAGTCAACTATATTAACTATATGAAAGTCATCCTCAGAACATTCGACCTTCGATTAAAACATACTTTCACTATTTCGAGAGTTTCCTATAAAACGCAACCCATTTTAATTGTTGAATTGCAAAGCGAGGGGTTTTCTGGATTTGGGGAGACTACCTCTAACATCTATTACGAAAATACAATTGATTCGATGAAGCGGAATTTAGAAAAAATAATTCCGTTTATCGAAAGTGTTACTAACGAAACTCCTGAAGAATTTTGGCAAAAAGCCTATCAGTTTTTAAAAGATGATTTGTTTGCACTTTGTGCTTTAGACAATGCGTACAATGATTTGTATGCTCGAAAAAAAGGTAAAAAACTCTATGAATTATGGGGATATTCTATTGATCATAATCCAATGACAGATTATACTATTGGCATTGACAGCATCGAAAAAATGGTTTCAAAAATGAAAGAATTGCCTTGGCCAATCTATAAAATCAAATTGGGAACCAAAGAAGATATTGCCATTGTTACTGAATTGAGAAAACAGACCGATGCTATTTTTAGAATTGATGCCAATTGTGGCTGGAGCGTTTCTGAAACCTTAAACAATGCGGTTGAACTGAAAAAATTGGGTGTTGAATTTCTGGAACAACCCTTGAAAGCTGATGATTGGGAAGGTCACAAGTATCTATTCGAACATTCGGTTTTGCCAATAATTGCCGATGAAAGTTGTATTGTTGAAGCTGATGTGGCAAAATGTTACCAACATTTTCACGGTGTAAATATCAAATTAGTGAAATGTGGCGGACTCACTCCAGCCAGACGAATGATTTCGGAAGCCAAAAAACTAGGAATGAAAACCATGGTAGGTTGTATGACGGAGTCAACAGTGGGGATTTCGGCAATTGCTCATTTATTACCCCAATTGGATTTTGTCGATATGGACGGCTGCTTATTATTGGCAGAAGATATTGCCATGGGGATAACCATAAATAAAGGCGTAATTGAATATTCAAAGTTGAACGGAACTGGAGTTGCTTTGATTTCCTGATTCAAATTCACAAAATTATTGGAAACCAAAATAGAAACTACTTCTTTCAAATAGACTACAATTTAGAATATTGAAGTGATTTAAACTTTTTCCATTTGCTAAAAAATTTGTCTTTTGCATCCACTTTTTGTCTTTTTTTCGTTCCGTAGCCCAGCTATGCTCCCGATAGCTATCGGGATAAAAAAGACTTCAATTGGCTACAAAATCCTAAATTTTCGCTAAAATGCAAAAAGTTTAAATCACTTCATTTTAAAACATCCGTTAGTCCGAATATCTTAATTTTATCATAAATCCTTATTAATAAATTGTTATTTTGAGGCAATTTTTATTTGATACCCTTAAATATTGGGGGTGTAATTTGAAAAATTGATAAAAATCAGCCCTAAACTCATATTTTTTATGGGGGTTTCAAATGATTTTATACTTTTATCAAAATTTTTAACTAAAAAACTAAAATTATGCGAAAGATTATTTTAAGTGTGATTCTTATCACAATTCTGGTATTAGCCGTTTTTTCAATCTATTTATTTCCTGAATCTACCGTATTAGGTGCTCACGTAGTGGAACTAAAATTAGATACTGGAGATACTGCTTGGATGCTTACGGCCACAGGGCTTGTATTGTTAATGACTCCTGGATTGGGATTCTTTTATGGTGGAATGGTAGGCAAAAAGAATGTTATTAGTACTGTGCTACAAAGTTTTATAGCCATGGTAATTGTTACTGTGTTATGGGTAGTAGTTGCATTCGGA
>DMHA01000312.1 GCA_003449615.1 Flavobacterium sp. | reverse complement strand
AATAGTAGTTGCGGATTGATTATAAGTATTTGCATATATGTTAAATGTATTTGTGTTTTTAATAATATATTTTACGGACAAATTAAAAGTAATTGAGTATGCAATAATAGTATTTGCGTATTGACTATTATAATTTGCGTATTTGTTATTTGTATTTTATTATTGGTTATTATTATTTGCGCATTGATTAAAACTAAATAAATAAAGAGAAACAGCAAAGTGCGGTAGCACTTTGCTGTTTTCTTTTTTTTCTTTTTATTTTTTGATGTCTTTGAATTGCAGTTTTACCAATGCCTTGTAATATGGTTCTCCTGTTTGTCCCAAAGATTTTAAGTATGATTTTATATCTCGGATTAATTGAATAATATTTGCATCGTTGAAATATAAAATATTGTTTCTGTCTTTTCTTGCGGTTATTAGTGCATTTCCTGCTGAATTTACTAAACCGCTCAATGTGTCTAATCGTTGATGATAGGTTTGTAAACTTGCAATTTGTATGTCGGTTTCGTTTGGCACATATTCTGGGTGCGATGCGAGTTGACTTGTGTAGGTACTTAAATTTGCAATTCGGCTGTCGTAACTCATTTGCGATGTTGATATTGCATCACTTTCTGAGGTGTCGGGATTTACTTTTTTGGGTTTTACATCGCCACGAATTTTTTTGGCTTGGCTAGTCAAGTTTTCTTTATCGGTTAAAGAAATATTTGTTGATTTTGCAAAGTTTAACGCTCGTGTTGTGAGTTTGCCAAGTGGTGCAATTTCGACTTCTCTGTCGGCTACTGCGTTTTTGTAGACTGGTTTTTTGTCGTTTAAAACGGTTATTGTTCCTGCTAATGATACTTTAATTGGAGCAAGATTTGCTAATTGCAAATTAGCATTTGTTGGGTTGTATAAACCACCCATTTCCTCAAAAATTTGATACGCTCTGCTAAAATTTGCCACATTTTTGTTGTGACCTGTCTCTGTTGTAGATGCCATATTTATATGTTTTAAAAAGTTAATAATTTATCAAAAATAAATAATCAAAAATGAATATTATAAAGTTTAAGAATTATTTAATCGTTTTCTTCTTTTTCAGTTTTATTGTCTTTAGTGGTGTTATTTCCATTTCTTATTTCAGTATGTCTAATTTCCCCTCCTGTTGTGCCAGTTTGTTTAGCAAAGAATAAAACTACAAGTGCAAATATCAAAACTATAATACAAATAACATTTGAAAATGTTTTTTTGTTAAAACTTGCCCAAAGTCCAAATACAGAAAGCCCACCTAAAACATAAGACAAAAGTGCAAATGTCTCAGCGGTTTCTTCGTGATTTTTAATTAAGTTTTCTGAAACTCCACTAATATTTTCAACAACTTCTTCTGCTCCTTCGCCACTTGACATTGCAACAATTGCTGCAATACCTCCGAAAATAAAAATCATAAATGCAGTTCGTTTAACTGCTTCAGATTTAGAGAATAATCCTGTTACTAAAATAATAACACCCACTAATGGGAAAATAATTGGTAAATGATTTACCACTAAATGAAAATGTGCATCGTTCATAATTATGTGTTTTTAAAAATTTAAATTAAGCATTTACTTCAAAGATATAGCCCACTATTGCTGATAAAACCATTGCAATTGTACCCCAAATGGTAATTCTAAGTATTGCTTTTTTTATACTTGAACCACCAGTTTTTGCTGCTGTTGTTCCTAAAATAATTAGGAAAATAGTTGTAAATCCATACAGCCAATATTCCATTCCTTTTACTGGGGCAAAAAGTATTACCAAAAGCGGCAATACACCACCAACTGTAAACGCTGCACCAGACGCCATTGCTGCTTGAATTGGGTTGGCTTGGCTAATTTCATTTATTCCTAATTCATCTCTAATGTGAGCAGCCAATACATCTTTTTCTGTTAGTTCAATTGCTACTTGCATAGCAGTTTCCTTTTTTAACCCTCTCCTTTCATAAATTTGAGCCAGTATATTTAACTCTTCTTCTGGCATTTCTTTGAGTTCTTGTATTTCTCTTTCTATGTCTGCTTTTTCAGTATCAGTTTGCGAACTTACAGAAACATATTCTCCCGCAGACATTGATAAAGCGCCTGCAACAAGGCCTGCAACTGTTGCTAAAAGAATAGGTTCTCTTGTAGAACTTGCAGCAGCAACACCAATTGCAAGACTTGATATAGATATTATTCCATCATTTGCACCTAGTACTGCAGCACGAAGCCAATTACTTCTATGTATGTAATGACTGTCTAAATAATTGTCAATTGTTATCATTTTTTTTATGTTTTTTATTATTCCTCTTCTGTATTTTTCATTTTCATTAAAAGTGTGTATGCTCCTTTGCTAACAATTTTTTTATTTTTTAATTCCTCGACATTCAAAACTTGAACAAAATTGTTTTCTTTTTCTCCAATTTGTACCTCTTGCATTTGGTATTTTTGCTTGGCAATTTCTACATAAATATAATCTTTGCCTTCAAAATTCACGATGCTTTCTTCTGGTAAAGCATTTGAATTTGACGATTTTATTTCTACTTCGGCGTTCATATACATTCCTGGTAAAAGTGTTTTGTCATAATCTTCAAAATGGCAATGTACTTCGGAAGTGCCATCTATAGAAACATCTTTACTTATTAGAATTATTTCACATTCGTGTTTTTTATTTGGTTCGGCATTGGTATAAGCGATAATTTTTTGTCCAATTTTTAGTTTGGCAACATCTTTTTCGTACACCTTAATATTTAAGTGAATATCTGAAGGATTTATCAATTCAAATAGTACTTCTGATGGCGAAATGTATTTGCCAATATTGACATTTACTTTAGAAACATAACCATTAATAGATGCATAAATATTAATTTTTTGAGAAATTTTTGATGCAGAAATAGTGTTTGGATTGATGTTTATTAATCGTAATTTTTCGGCTAAACCATTTGTCATTGCTCGTAAACTTGAAACTTCTGCTTGTGCCAATTGTGCTACTTTGTCGCTACTGGCTTGGCTTTGGTTCAAGTCGTTTTGGCGTGCCGATTCTTTTTCGGCATATAATAATTTTGCTCTAGAAACTAAATAATCTTGTTGTAGTTGAATGTATTGTTGGTCTTCCATTACTGCAATTACTTCGCCTTTATTAACGTGCATTCCTGGCAAAAGTTTGGTACTTTTCAAATATCCGCCAAGAGGCGCGGAAACGGAAACTAAATTTTGTGGTGGTACATCTATTTTTCCATTAATTTTTATGATGGAAGAAATAGTTTTTTCTGCCATTGATATGGTTTCAATAGTAGCATTTCTCATTTGCGCATCGGTCAAAACAACTTCATTTTCTTTTAAAAAAACTTCTAGTTTTGTTTCTTTAACTTCTTTTTTGCAACTAATTGCTAAAAAGGA
>DMHA01000329.1:9309-11031 GCA_003449615.1 Flavobacterium sp. | reverse complement strand
TCGGCATCCATACTTTCGACATTAGCTCTATGTGTTTGAATATTACTCATAATCGCACCCGTTAGTTCCTCAGGCGCTTGAACTTTGATGTGATAAAAAGGTTCCAATAATTGCGGATCAGCTTTTATGAAGTTTTCTTTAAACGCCATCATTCCTGCGGTTTTAAATGCCAAATCGTTACTGTCAACTGGGTGCATTTTGCCATCAAATAAAATCACCCGAACGTCTCTCACGTACGAACCTGTCAATGGACCTTTGGTCATTTTTTCCATAATCCCTTTCATAATCGAAGGATGAAAACGGGTGTCGATAGCGCCACCCACGATGCAATTGTAATAAATTAATTTTCCTCCCCAAGCCAAATTTATTTCTTCTTTTCCTCGAATGTTGTAGCCTTTGGGTTCCTCCATTCCTTCGTACCAAGGCTCAATTTTCATAGCTATTTCGGCAAATTGTCCAGAACCGCCCGATTGTTTTTTGTGGCGATAGGTGGTTTCGGCACTTTTTTGAATGGTTTCGCGATACGGAATTTTTGGATTGCGAAATTCTACTGATAATTTGAATTGTTTTTCTAATTTCCATTTGATGATGGTCAAATGCAATTCGCCGTGACAATGAATAATCGTCTGGTTTAATTCGGGCGAAACTTCAATTCTAATGGTGGGATCTTCTTCGACCAATTGGTGTAAAGCTATAGATAATTTTTCTTCTTCTCCTTTTTTAGTCCCTTCAACAGCAATCGAAAAGGTTGAATTTGGGAATATAATGGGTGTTATTTCAATGTGCTTTCCTTTTTCGTGCAAGGTATTATTGATGTGGGTGTCTTTCAATTTTAGTGTAGCACCAATATCTCCAGCGGTCAATTCGTTTACGGCAGTTCGTTTGCTTCCTTCCACTTCATACAGTTGATTGATGCGTTCAACTTGACCGGTATTTTCGTTGGTTAATTCATCACCTACTTTAATTTTTCCCGAAAGCACCTTGAAGAAACTTAAATCCCCAATGTGAGGCTCAGAGAGATTTTTATAAATAAATATGGCAGTTGGACCGTTTTCGCTACATTCAATTTCCTTTCCATCAATGGTTTTTTGTTTGGGCATTTCATAAGCCGATGGACACACATTATCAATGAATCCCATAATTCTGCCACTGCCCATATTTTTCTTCGCTGAAACACAAAATACGGGGAAAATTTCGTGTTTTATCAAGGAATGGTGCAAGCCTAATTTCATTTCATCTTCATTCAACTCGCCTTTTTCGAAATACAATTCCATCAGGGATTCGTCGTTTCCTGCAATGGTTTCAATTAGTTCCTGATGCAAACGATTGGCTTTTTCAATCTCACTTTCTGGAATAGGCAGTTTTTCTGGTTTTCCACCCATTTTAGGATATTGGTACATTACCATATTCAAAACATCGATAATAGCATCAAATTCAAGTCCTTGATTGAATGGATATTGAACCACAACAACACTTTGCCCAAAATGATCTTTGGCTTCTTGTATGGTTTTGTCAAAATCTGATTTTTCGTTATCCAATTGATTTACAGCTAACAAAATAGGCAATTTGTAATCATTGGCATATTCCCAAATAATATCAGTACCCACTTCGACACCCATTGAGGAATTTAAGAGCATTAAACCACAATCAGCAACGCGCATTGCTCCGATAATTTCTCCGGCGAAGTCATCGTAACCTGGCGTATCTAGAAGGTTTATTTTG
>DMHA01000329.1:5622-9270 GCA_003449615.1 Flavobacterium sp. | reverse complement strand
ATTATTTTGTAGCCTCTCCATTTTGTATTTACTAATTTAGAAAAAAAAGATTTGCCTTTTTCGTGTTCGATATCCGAATAATCGGCGACGGTATTTTTCTCGAGGATGGAACCTCGTCTGTTGATTAAACCTGCTTCAAATAGCATTGACTCAATGAGAGTCGTCTTGCCGCTTCCGGTGTGCCCAACTAAAACTACATTTTTTATGTGTTTGTTATCAAAATTTGCCATATTTCTTTGATTTTAATTTGATTAATGTATCAAATTTCAAAATAAATAATTATTCCTAATATGATATATGTCATATTTTATACAGTATATAAATGTTATTTTTTGGAAGAAAAATTTTATGCCAATTGCAAGTATAAATTGATCATTTTTGTTTTATAATTTTATCAAGATAAAAATTGGGAGATAATGCTGAAAGACAATTAATTTAGTGCAAATTATTGGTAAATTATTTATGGCTAATCGGTATAAAATCATACTTTAGCATTCTGAAAATTAATACCAAAATGATTAGCGAAAAACAATTTAACAACGAATTACAACTCATTATTCAAAATGCCATTCGCGAGGATGTGGGCGATGGCGATCACAGTTCTTTGGCCTGTATCCCCACTTCGGCGACAGGAAAAGCAAAACTCATTGTCAAAGAAGATGGCATTATTGCTGGTGTGGCTTTCGCCAAAATGATTTTTGAATATGTGGATAGCAATCTAAAAGTGGAAACATTCATCAATGATGGAACGCCTGTAAAATATGGAGATGTGGTTTTTCACGTTTCAGGAAGTTCACAAGCCATTCTCAAAGCTGAAAGATTGGTACTCAATTCGATGCAAAGAATGAGTGCCATTGCCACCAAAACCAAAAAATATGTCGATTTGCTCGAAGGAACAAAAACACAAATTCTCGATACACGCAAAACAACACCGGGTTTTCGTGCTTGCGAAAAATGGGCAGTGAAAATTGGCGGAGGCGAAAATCATCGTTTTGCCTTGTATGATATGATTATGCTCAAGGACAATCACATCGATTTTGCGGGCGGAATTACTTTGGCTATTGCCAAAACCAAAGCCTATCTTACAGCAAATAATCTCGACCTAAAAATCATTGTCGAAGCCAGAAATTTAGAGGAAATCAAAGAAATTCTCGAAAGCGATGGCATTTATAGAATTCTGATAGACAATCTCAATTTTGAAGACACCAAGAAAGCAGTTGCTTTAATTGGAGATAAATGCCAAACAGAATCCTCTGGAAATATCAACGAAAAAACGATTCGCAATTATGCCGAATGTGGCGTTGATTTTATCTCTTCAGGAGCATTGACCCATTCGATTTACAATATGGATTTAAGTTTGAAAGCTTTTTGATTCAGGTGGCAGATAGCAGATAGCAGATAGCAGATAGCAGTTTTCAGATAGCAGATAGCAGATAGCAGATAGCAGATAGCAGATGGCAGATAGCAGATTTCAGATTTTTTTTAAAATTATAGTGTAACTTTAAATAATAATTATGAGATTCCAGGATTTATTGGCTTATAAGAAATCATTTGAATTGGCGATGGATATTTTTTCTATTTCAATAAATTTTCCAGCTGAAGAGAAGTATGCGTTGACGGATCAGATTAGGCGTTCTTCCAGAAGTGTTTCTACGAATATTGCTGAAGCAACAAGAAAAAGAAGATATGAGAAGCATTTTATTTCAAAATTAACTGATAGTGACGCAGAAAATTCTGAAACTCAGGTTTGGCTTGAATATTCACTTGCTTGCAATTATATCGATACAATAAAATTTGAAATTTTGACTTCAAAAAGTCTTGAAATAGGAAAACTATTAAACTATATGATGAATAATCCAGATAAATTTTTATGATAATTTCAATCTGCTCCCGAAGCTTCGGGACTGCAACCTGCAACCTGCAATCTGCAACCTGAAATCTGCAATCTGCAACCTGAAATCTGCAATCTGCAACTTGCAACCTGCAATCTGCAACCTGAAAAATATGAGTAAGAAAATAGAACAAAAAATAGAAAGAATTCCAGTATTTCGGAATCTAATTAGGCTATTAAAAAAGATAAAATTGCCCAAATTGGGTGGATTGTCTCTCTATGATTTATTGGAATTATATGGACTCGGAATTGCCGAAAGTGCCTTTTCCTATCACGCTAGTGCCATTGCGTTTAGCTTTTTTATGGCTTTGTTTCCTTTCGCTTTGTTTATTTTAAATCTTATTCCCTACATTCCAATAGAAGGATTTCAGTCCGATTTTCTTGAGTTTGTAAAAGATGGAGTGCCGCCAAATACTTATGAAGCTATATATAAAATCATCAATGATATTCTTAATAATAGTCATTCGGGTTTACTTTCTTGGGGTTTTTTCTTGTCAATTTTTTTGATGGCAAATGGATTGAATGGTATTTTGGGTGGGTTTGAATCGTCAAAACACGTACTCATCAAAAGAGGATTTTTTCATCAATATTTGGTTGCCTTGGGAATGTCTTTGGTGTTGTCATTATTATTGTTGTTGACGGTTGCTACAATTATAATTTTTGAAGTTATAATTCAAATGACGATGATTCAAGACGTGTTGAGCGATCAAATTCCTTTAATAATTTTAGGACGATATATCTTCGTAATTTTGATGATTTTGATGACTATATCTATCCTTTTCAAATTTGGTACTACATATTCAAAAAACAGTGCTTTTATTTCGGTAGGTTCAGTATTCACAACTGTTTTGGTCATTTTAGATTCTTATGTTTTTGGAATTTGGGTAGTCAGATTTTCTAAATACAATGAATTGTATGGATCAATTGGGACTTTATTAATTATGATGTTTTATATTTGGATAAACTGTGCGATTTTACTTCTCGGCTTTGAATTGAATGCCTCCTTGAATAAACTAAAGCAATCGAATTCGAAAAAACAGACTATTCAAGACATTTTAGAGCAATCAAATCCCAAAGAATAAATGTATTTTGTCGAAGTAATTCTACCGCTTTCCCTTGCCAAAACGTTCACATACAGTGTTTCTGAAGCCGAGTACAATTATATCAAAATAGGAATGCGCTTGGCGGTGCCTTTCGGCAAAAGCAAAATCTACACTGCTCTGGTAATAGACATCCATCAAAACAAACCCACTTTATATGAAGCCAAAGAAATTCATCAAATTCTTGACGAAAAGCCTATAGTCAACGAAATTCAAATAGCTCATTGGCAGTGGATTGCGTCATATTATATGTGTGCTATTGGCGATGTGTATCGCTGTGCTTTGCCATCTGCTTTATTGCTGGAAAGCGAAACTATTATTTCGCAAAAACAAGAGGGTTTCGTGGAGGAAAGTTTACTCACAGATGATGAATTCCTTATTTATCAGGCTTTGCAACAACAAAGTTCTTTGAAAGTTCAGGACATCATCAATATTTTGAATAAGAAAAATGTTTTTCCAGTCATTCAAAAATTGATGGACAAAAATATTCTAGTGCTTCAAGAAGAAATGTTGGAAACTTACACGCCAAAACTCATTCGATACGTAAAATTACATTCCAAATATGAATCGAATGAAGGCTTGAGTGAGTTGTTAGAAATCCTTAAAAACGCCAACAAACAAAAGGAAATTGTACTGACTTATTTTCAATTGAGTGCT
>DMHA01000329.1:0-5547 GCA_003449615.1 Flavobacterium sp. | reverse complement strand
AAAAAGCCAATTACCGTCAAAAAGTTAATTGAATCGGCAAAATCAACTTCAACTATTGTTAAGACATTAATCGACAAAGAAATTTTCGAGGAATATTACATTCAAGTGGATCGTGTAAATTTCTCTGGGGAAACCAAAGAAGAACTATTGCAATTAAGCGAAGCCCAACAAAAAGCTTTTGAAGAAATCAAGCAAAGTTTTATCCAAAAAGAAGTTTGTCTTTTGCACGGCGTAACGGCAAGCGGCAAAACCGAAATCTACATCAAACTCATTGAAGAGTATATAAAAGAAGAAAAACAAATCCTGTATTTATTGCCAGAAATTGCGCTAACAACTCAATTGGTGGGAAGATTGCGTGATTATTTTGGTAATAAAGTAGCCGTTTTTCATTCCAAATATAGCAATAACGAAAGGGTAGAAGTCTGGCAACAAGTTTTGGAACATTCGTCAAAAGCACAAATTGTAATAGGAGCAAGGTCAGCACTTTTTTTGCCATTTTCTGATTTGGGATTGGTTATTGTCGATGAAGAACACGAGCAAACTTTCAAACAGGTTGATCCTTCACCACGCTATCACGCCCGAGATGCTTCGATTGTATTGGCAAATAGTCACAAAGCAAAAGTCCTTTTGGGTTCGGCAACGCCAAGTATTGAATCCTATTTTAATGCCCAATCGGGGAAATATGGTTTGGTCGAAATTTTCGCAAGATATGGTAATGTCAAAATGCCCAAAATTGAATTGGTCGATTTGAAAGACAAATATTTTCGCAAGCAAATGTCAGGACATTTTAGCGATACTTTAATTGCAGAAATTACCACCGCTTTATCTTTGGGCGAACAGGTAATTTTGTTTCAAAACCGCCGCGGATATTCGCCAATAATCGAATGTTTAACTTGTGGTCACGTGCCGCAATGTCCGCAATGCGATGTGAGTTTGACTTATCATAAATATAAAAATCAGTTGCGTTGTCATTACTGTGGTTATTCGATGGCAAAACCAACGAATTGTCATGCTTGTACCAGCGTTCATCTTACCACAAAAGGTTTTGGAACCGAACAAATCCAACAAGAATTGCTCGAATTGTTTCCAAATACCAAAATTGGAAGAATGGATCAAGACACAACTCGGGGAAAATTTGGCTTTGAAAGAATCATTGATAGTTTCAAAAATCGAGAAATCGAAATTCTGGTGGGAACCCAAATGCTCGCCAAAGGTTTAGATTTTGATAATGTGAGTTTGGTGGGAATTATGAACGCAGACAATATGTTGTATCATCCGGATTTTAGGGCTTTCGAGCGAAGTTATCAAATGATGACACAGGTTTCTGGTCGTTCGGGTCGTTCCGAAAAACAAGGAAAAGTAATCATTCAAACCTATAATCCAGAAAACAATACGATTCAGCAAGTTGTTCATAATAATTATATCGGAATGTACAAAGAGCAATTGTATGAAAGACAAATCTATAAATATCCTCCTTATTTCAAATTGATAAAGTTGACATTGAAACATCGAGATTTCGACAAACTCAAAGAAGGTTCGATGTGGTTGTATCAAGTGTTGCAACAAAATTTCACTATTCCGGTTCTAGGTCCAGAGGAACCCCCAATTTCCAGAATTAGGAACGAATACATTCGAACCATAATGATAAAAATCCCAACAAATCAGTCCTTGCAAGGCACAAAAAAAACCGTCGAGAAAATACTAAATAGTTTTGATGTTGTTTCGCAATACAGGTCTATAAAAATAGCTGTAAATGTTGATTTCTATTAGTTGATTGTTTAATTTTTTCAAATAAGTCTCATTTTTCTTATAGCTATTATTTTTTTATTTGGTTCAACTGGGATTTGTGTGAAAAGCTAAAAACAATTAAAATTAATCAGCCTACAAAAGGTAGCCACAAATAAATAAACCATTAAGTTCATTAAGAAAATTAAGTTTCAATCCTCTTAATGAACCTTAATCTTAATGGTTTGAAAAAATAAGCTAAATTTTCATACTATTTCCAAAAGAACAAATTTTCTTAACTGTTAAAATATTTGGAATTCCACACAAATACTAGTAGAACCTTAATTTTCAATTTTTTTTGAAAATTTATTAAGGAATTGCTATTTATTGGGTTAAAAATGATTTTGGCTTCAATATATTAAAATTTTTCGTTTGTAGATTAGAAATAAAACATTACTTTTGCACCCAATTTAACAAATAAATAAATTATTTATGAATCATTATGAAACTGTTTTCATTTTAAATCCCGTTTTATCTGAAGTTCAGGTAAAGGAAACAGTAAGCAAATTTGAAGATTTTCTTACAAGTAGAGGAGCTGAAATGGTATCGAAAGAGGATTGGGGCCTAAAAAAAATGGCTTACGAAATCCAAAACAAGAAAAGTGGCTTCTACCACTTATTTGAATTCAAAGTAGCAGGAGAAGTTCTTATTGCTTTTGAAACTGAATTTAGACGTGACGAAAGAGTGATGCGTTTCTTGACAGTAAGTCTTGACAAACACGCTATCTCTTGGGCTGAAAGAAGAAGAGCCAAATTTAAATCAACAAAAGCTTAATCATTATGGCAACATTACAACAATCTGCTTCAGGAAAAAAAGACGGAGATATCAGGTATCTAACGCCTTTGAACATAGAAACCAACAAAACTAAAAAGTATTGTCGTTTCAAAAAATCAGGTATCAAATACATCGATTATAAAGATGCTGATTTCTTATTGAAATTTGTGAATGAACAAGGAAAAATTCTTCCTCGTCGTTTAACAGGAACTTCATTAAAATTTCAAAGAAAAGTGTCAGTCGCTGTTAAAAGAGCGCGTCACTTAGCATTAATGCCTTATGTGGCCGATCTGCTAAAATAATATTAAAAAAAAATCAGTTTGTTGTCCCGATAAAATCGGGACTAACTTCAAATAACAAAGGACAACAACATGGAAATTATATTAAAAAAAGACGTTCAAAATTTAGGTTTTAAAGACGATGTGGTTAATGTTAAAAACGGTTACGGTCGTAACTTTTTAATTCCACAAGGTTTTGGACAATTGGCTACTCCTTCTGCAAAGAAAGTATTGGCTGAAAATCTAAAACAAAGAGCGCATAAAGAAGAAAAGTTGGTTAACGATGCAAAATCTTTAGCCGAAACCTTGAAAGCATTAGAAATTAAAATCTTTGCGAAAGCAGGCGGAGAAAAACTTTTTGGATCTATCACAAACATTGATATTGCCGAAGCTTTGGAAAAAGCTGGACAAACTATTGAAAGAAAATTTATCACTAGCGGTATCGTAAAACGTACAGGTAAATATGCTGCAAGCATCAGATTACACCGAGATGTTGTAGTCGAATTAGCTTATGAAATCGTTGCTGAAAAAGCATAATTTTTAAAACTATATAATTGAATCCCGATGAAAGTCGGGATTTTTTTGTTTGTCTAATTTTAGATTATTTAGAATTAACGGTCTTTTGCGTTTAATCTAAAATCTAAAATCCTAAATCTAAAATGGAATGAAATACTCAAGATTAACCAAAGAACAATTTGAAGAATTACACCAAGAATTCATCAATTTCCTATCAACCCAAGCTATTGATAAAGCAGAATGGGACAAAATTAAAATCGAAAAACCAGAAGTTGCCGAACAGGAATTAGACGTTTTCTCTGATTTGGTTTGGGAAGGCGTTTTGGGCAGAGTAGAATATTTAGAACATTTTTCTAAAAATCATATTTTCCTTTTTCAATGTTTTGATAAAGATATACAATCTATAGTGTTGAAATCATTGGTGCCTGAAACCGATTTTTTAACCAAAGACGGTTTGCAATGGCTCATTGACAATATGTTTACCGATACTATCGAAATGAAAACGGGTAGAAAATTTTTTACCGAAGAGCGCAACAGTTCTATTTTTCAATTGATACAACAAGGAGCGTTTTTGAGCGACGGACAATTATTCAAACAAATAATTTCGATTATTGAATCGTAATTTCATCGTAATTTCTATTAAATTGGTTATTTTAGTCCTTTATTTTTAAATGCTAAAATAGCCAATTTTATTTTCTATGGACATTCAAAATTCGATACAAACATTACGAGAGGAATTAAACCAACACAACTACAATTATTATGTATTGGATAATCCAACAATTTCCGATTTTGAATTTGACCAAAAACTCAAGCAACTTCAAGACCTAGAAACGAAATATCCAGAATATTTTGACGAAAATTCTCCAACGCAGCGTGTAGGTGGTTCCATCACAAAAAACTTTGAAACCGTAAAACACGACCACCGAATGTATTCTTTAGATAATTCGTATTCTAAAGAGGAATTATTAGATTGGGAAAAGCGGATTCAAAAAGTACTTGGCGAAGTTTCCTTAGAATATACTTGCGAGTTGAAATACGATGGAGCATCAATTAGCATTACTTATGAAAACGGAAAGCTTAAACGTGCCGTCACTCGTGGCGATGGAGTTCAAGGCGATGATGTAACCAATAATATCAAAACCATAAAAGCAATTCCTTTACAATTAAAAGGTAATTTTCCAGATGTTTTTGATGTTCGTGGCGAAATTATTTTGCCTTTTGCCGGATTCGAAAAAATGAATCAGGAATTAATCGAAATTGGAGAAACACCGTATTCCAATCCAAGAAATACCGCTTCGGGAAGTCTGAAATTGCAAGACAGTGCTGAGGTTGCCAAAAGACCATTGGATTGTTTGTTGTATTTTATTATTGGAAATAAATTGCCTTTTAAGTCTCAATACGAAGGTTTGGAAACCGCCAGAAATTGGGGTTTCAAAGTGCCAAAAGAATCCAAATTAGCCAATAGTTTAGATGAAGTTTTCAAATTTATAGATTATTGGGATATTCATCGGCATAATTTGCCTTATGAAACAGATGGTGTGGTTGTAAAAGTAAATGGTTTTCAGTACCAAGAGGAATTGGGTTTTACTGCCAAATCGCCTCGTTGGGCAATAGCCTATAAATTCAAATCCGAACAAGTTTCTACCCAATTAAATTCGATTTCCTACCAAGTGGGAAGAACGGGAGCGATTACTCCAGTTGCCAATTTAGAACCGGTACAATTGGCAGGAACGATTGTAAAACGCGCTTCTTTGCACAATGCTGACCAAATCGAAAAGTTGGACATTCGCATTAGCGACACGGTTTTTGTAGAAAAAGGAGGAGAGATTATCCCAAAAATTATTGCTGTTGATTTGAGCAAAAGACCTGAGAAATCTGAACCCACAAAATACATCACACATTGTCCCGAATGTCAAACTGAATTAGTTAGAGGAGAAAGTGAAGCCAATCATTATTGCCCCAATTTTTATGGTTGTCCGCCACAGATTATTGGGAGAATTCAACATTTTATTTCCAGAAAAGCAATGGATATCGAAGGTCTCGGCGGAGAAACGGTAGCCTTACTTTATAACAATAAATTAGTTCAAAATTATGCTGATTTGTATGAGTTGAAAGTGGAGCAAATTTTGCCTTTGGAACGAATGGCTCAAAAATCGGCAGAGAATTTGGTTAAAGGAGTTGAAAATTCTAA
>DMHA01000207.1 GCA_003449615.1 Flavobacterium sp. | reverse complement strand
GTTGAAGCCCTTCCATCTTCACTAAATGACTCTCTGATTTTGAAGTTTAAGAAATTATCAATACTCTCATTAATTTTCTGTTTTCTGATTGGACTTTCTTGAAAAACTTCAATTTGATTGGTTTTAAAATTGAAAGTACATAATGAAGAATGAGCTTTATAAAAAAGCATATAAAACCCATAGCCGAGGATTCCCAACACGAGACATATTGAAAATAAATTGCCACCAATGTCAGACATCCATATCAACAATAAAATGAATAATCCTAAAGTTAATACAGTCATTATGACGATGAGGCCATCTGAAAGTTCGCCTTTTTTTCCAACCTTAAAGGAAATTCGATCAGGATTTTTTTCCAAGATTTTGACAATAGACATTTTTACACCTCATAATTGTTGAATTATGTCACACTTAAATCAAGTTGTAAGGTGCGTCAGACCAAATTATAGTATTGATCTAATCAGGGTTTGAGGGCATGACGCACCCTACTCTATATGCCAGTTGTGTAAGTCCTATGAATTATAGTTACTCGGAAATTTTACGGAATATAGTGAGGGATATTGAGGGCTTCCCTATATATTTTCGTAAGGTTGTGATTGCCAGCAATAGTACCAGTTTGCTTGGTAAATGTGATTGGGAATCCTATATGCTGATAGTGATATTTAGATAACCCACCAGTAAATATCTCAAGAAGTGATCTCAATGCGAAAACAGCTTTTTTACTTGAATCTTTCATACCATTCACAATTTCATCATCAAGAAGCTGAGTTGTTGGAAAAGGAACAGCTTGAATCATGTCCTCACTATTAATCACACGAAAACACTCTATATCTTCAAAATGCTTGGCAAAAATTTCATCGCCGACTCTTGGACTCGCTAAAGTATAAAGCTGGATCTTGGGCTTAATCTTCTTCTCTTCGGCAAGTTTTTGTATATGTAGAGTTGCCAGAGTTGCCAGTGCTGCTCCTAAACTGTGACCTGTTATATAAATTTCCGAACTATCATTGATAGATGATTTTTCAAAAAACTCCTCGACTGTTTTTTGAATAGTCGGCTTAGTGAAAGATCCATTTTGTCTTTCCTTAGAATAGATCAGATTAAATCCATTTCTAACTTGCCCTAATCTCTGTTTTAATTCTGGGAGAAAAGGCTTAGGATTCATCCGAAGATTATCTAACCATTCTGCACCTTCACGAGTTCCTCTGAAGACCACAAAAAATTTATTCTGGTCAGTTTTTGATCTCGCAATAAATCCAAAAAGTTGCTCATTGATGACTAGGTTTTCAATGTTTTCAATAGCCGAAGAGCGTTTTGGAATATTTGTATTAATGAACTCCCTTAATTTTGAGAAATTAAGTAGCTCTCCCAACCAAATTTCAGGAAACCAGAAACTATGTAAGCGATCATACTTCTCCACTTTACCTGTTTTTCGCCAATACTGATCGAGTTGCTGATAATTTTTAGAGCTTTTTGTTTCTGTCGTGACTTCGATGCTATCAATTTCATTAACAGGTAAATCGACAAAAACGGTTGATCCTGTAATTATTGCTGGAGTAAGATCAGAATCTAATTGATTTTTGTGGTTTTTGATTTGATCCCATACCTCATAGTCGCTATTCGCAACTACAATCAGGTTAGCTAGTTCCATTGCGGAGTTTGGATTAAATCCCGATTTTTGAGAAAATTGTACTTTGCTAAGCTTTGGAGGCATTTCTTCCCATTTCTTAAAGATTTCATTATCTTCAAATAAATTTTGAGGATATACCATTACATGAGGTTTTTTTAATACACCCTTATCACAGTATTCCTTTTGTTGATCGAGACAATAAGCGACAAACTCGCTACAAATCCATCGCTTATCATTTTCATGATCTTGGGTGATGATCTTTTGGAGTCTTTCTTGAGTGATTCTATTGGCTAACCATCCGATAGGATTGTTTAACGTAGCTAAGGAGAAAAAGAGAGCATAGTCATAAGAGTCACCTTTGTGTTTTTCAGCTACGGTGACAATTCTATCAGCTATCTCGTCAGATAATCCAATAGGTTCCCTGAAAACTATTTGGCACCTGGGATTATCAAAATATTCTTTTATGCTTGTATCCTTTACTCCTTTTTCTCTGGTGACTTCAATACATTCATCCTCATTTTTAACAATAAAGACATGAGAAACTTTAATTTGGCTCATGCTAAAGAAAGCTGTAAAATAAGCTATCCCAATGGATTCGATGTCGTCAGCTTCATAAGCAAAACCAATGTAGCCTTTCTTATAGTTAACTCCATATTCAGGAGCGATCGCGATTTGCATTGTCATAACCTTACCTGCTTTTAATCAATGAGTGAGTGAGCAAAAGTTCAGCCAATCAAATATTCATTGATTGCCGATATAAATTCAATAATTTTTTGTGATTTATATTAACTCTGAACTTGATAAGCATAAATGCTTAATGGTTTTAAAATAACCTAAAGCTAGTGCAGGTGGGTAGCAATATTACAAAAATTATACGTTTTTTAATATAACTATATTTGTAGTGATTTTTCTTTACTTTGAGGCAGCTTGTGGGTCAATATTTCTGGGTTGGATTTTACGTTTATCTGTGTCTTCCTGGATATTTAACAGGCAAACTTGCTTGATTTATCACTTTTTCTTACTATTTTTACTTTTTTTTACTTTATTTATTAAATCTTCATATAAAGTTCTGGCCTTTTCTGACGTTTTCCCACTGTGGAGGCTGAGGTTATGAGGTTAAACTGTGTTTAGAAACATTTAAGAGAATTTTAGAGGCAGAGGTATGAAAATCAATAATTTTCGCACTTTAGTTGCAGCACTTGTTCTTTGTTCGGCGACATTTACTGTTAGTATTCTTTCGTTTTTCCTGGCTAAACAGTCAAGTAATGCGCAGGAATCCAACGGAAAATTTATTAATAACTTACTATCTGGTAAATGTATTGATGTA
>DMHA01000208.1 GCA_003449615.1 Flavobacterium sp. | reverse complement strand
TTGGCAGAAACTGGCAATTTCTTCATTGGTGCCTGGTTCTTGTCCCGCAAAATTATTGGCTGGAAAGCCTACAATCACAAATCCTTTCGAAGAATATTCTTTGTACAAAGCTTCTAATTCTTTGTATTGCGGAGTCAATCCGCATTTAGATGCCGTGTTTACAATCATTATTTTCTTGCCTTTCAAGGAAGCAAAATCGAAAGTTTTTCCGGATAAATCTTCCACCTTGAATTGATAAATGGTCTGTGTTGTCATAGCGGCATCGGTTTTAGCTGGTTTGTTTTGACCTTGGCAACTCCAAAAAAGGAATGAAGCAAAGGCATACATCAATAGGTTTTTCATTGTTTTTTTATTAAATTTTAGTATTCTTTGAATAATATTTTTTAGCTTTTGGATAAGTAATTGCTCCCAATATCGCAATTGCCAATAAGGATTGCCATATCCAACTTAATGATTTTGCTTCGCCGCTTGCATACGAATGTAACCCAACCAAGTGGAAATTCACTCCAAAGTAGGTAAACAATATAGATAAGAAAGCAAAAACACTCATCAGATTAAAAATCCATTTTCCTCTTAACGCAGGAACAAAACGGGAGTGAATCACAAAAGCATAGACCATAATACTAATCAGTGCCCAAGTTTCTTTTGGATCCCAACCCCAGTAGCGTCCCCAACTTTCGTTAGCCCATTGTCCGCCAAGGAAATTCCCAATGGTGAGCATTATCAATCCAATGGTTAACGCCATTTCATTGATATAGGAAATTTCTTTTATGTTCAACTCCATTTTGGTTTTGTTTTTTTCATTGGTAAACAGAATTAGTAACAAAGAAACAATTCCCAAAATCATTCCCAAAGCAAATGGGCCGTAACTCGCCACGATAATCGCCACGTGAATCATTAACCAATAGGAATTCAAAACTGGTTGCAAATTACCAATTTCAGGATCTATCCAGTTCATATAAGCAGCAGTCAAAATCATGGCTGCTACAAATGCAGAAGAAGCTACAGTAAGTTTAGATTTTCGGTCGAAAGCCAAGCCGAAAAACATCGTTGCCCAAGCTACATAAATAATAGATTCATAAGCATTACTCCAAGGAGCGTGACCTGAAATGTACCAACGAGCCATCAATGCGAAAGTATGCAAAGCGAAAAGTAGCCCTATAATAATGTGCATTGTATTAACGGCATAATTTAGAAATTTTCTTTCTTTAAATATTTTTAGAATGGTAAAAAGAAGCATCAAAATGGACGCAAACATATACCAATAAGGCAATTTTTGGAAAACATCATATTTGTTATACAAAATTTCGGAAGTGATTTTTTGGTCACTTGGCAACACTTTACTTCCATATTTCTTTTGGAAACCGACGATGCTTTCCAATAATCCGTCGGCTTGTTTGTAATCTTTAGAATCAGAAGCTTTTTCCAATTCAGAAAAATACATCATCAAAATATTCTGAGTATAGGTTGCAGCCATTCCTTTCATCCCAGCATTTGCAAGCTCTGGGAAGGAAACCCATTTGTTATTTGGATCTTCAGGAATAGGGAAAATTTTCAAAATAGTGCCACTCAAGGCATCTTCCATTAAATTAACTTTCTTGTCGGTTTCGATAAAATCCTTTTCAAATTGATTTGGATTGGCTGTTTTGTATGCCGCATCGAGATAAGGCATCAATTTATAGTTTCCTTCATTGTCAAAAAAGTCTATAAACGAAGCGTATTTTTTATCAGCACTAATTCCAATAATCTTGCGAATACTGTCATTTCCTGATTTCATATAAATCAACGGCACTTGAATCCAAATGTTTCCGCCTTGAGTCATCGACAAAAACACTTGGTCGGAATTCATTCCTTTGTAGGTATTCTGATGGCTTACTTTTCGCAATAATTCAGACGAAAATGTGTTGATTGGTTTCATTCTTCCACCAGCATCCTGAACAACTAATCTTCCGAATTTGGCTGCGTGTTCCTCAGAAACTTTGCGTTTCTCGATAACAGAATCCAATTGTTTTTCCGATAAAAACTGGGCGTTGTTATGGTTTTGGGCAAATGCTCCAAAACTTAAAAACAGCAATAACAAAGTAATTAAATTCGCTTTTTTAGTTTTCACTACTTCAAGTTTTCGTTTCAAATCGGCAAAGCGAGAATGTTTGGTAAACATAATTGCCATCAGTGCGAAGTACAACATAAAATACCCAAAATAAGTAATCATTGTGCCCCAATAATCGTGGCTTACGGATAAAACAGTTCCCATTTCGTCTGGGTCGAAAGAGGATTGAAAAAAGCGATAGCCTTCATAGTCCAAAATATTATTCATAAAAATTCGGGCATCAAAAACTTCAGCTTTGTTTCGCACTGTTACTTGGCTTTCGAACGAAGAAAAACTACGTTCTGTTCCAGGATACTTCTGGGCTATAAAATCATTCAATTTGATACTAAAAGGTAAATTATAGACTTTATTTCCGTAGAAAAAAGTATAGTCAATTTTGCCGATTTTTACGGTTTGGGATTGCCCTACTAAGCCTTTCGTCCCAATTAATGTTATGGTTTTTTCTTGTCCTTCGGCGGATAATTTTACTGTTAAGGCATCGTTGCGTTCTTTGGCTTTAAAATCATTCGTTGCATCGTATCCAATTACTCCTTTTTGGGCTGGTTCAGGAAACACAATTCTCATATCGCCAATAGAATATAGAGAACGCATCATTAAAGGTTGCACTACATCTTTGGCAACTTTGCCTTGCAATTTGTCGGCCATTCTCATAAACTCGCCTTCATAAGGAGTTTGAATGGTGGAAATACTATCGTTTATGGTAATATTTATGGCACCTTCAGTAAATTTATTTAAGGCAAAAAGAGTATTATGAACGTTTTGCACTTCGCCTTCTTTCAAGAAATGTTCTTCACGTCCGCCTTCGCCTGCTTCGACAATTTTAAAATGCAAACTGCCCTTTGGATCGGGTTTGATCACTTCTTTAACACCCATTTGGAAGTTTAGATAGTCAACATCAAACTTAGTATCAGCAAATTGACCTGAAATAGAAAAATTATTATTGGTTACAGGAGAAAGTAATAATGGTTTTTCAAAAACCCTGCGTTTCATTCCGCCTTGATAATCGCCATCTACATAAACGCTAAGGTACATTTTGTCAGAATAAAACACATTTTCGGTATTGCCCTCACGAATGGGCATCATTCCTTCATAGCTGATATATCGGGTGATAAAGGCACCTGCAATTATAAAAATAAAGGACAAATGAAGCATCAGCGTTGCCCATTTTTCCTTTGTCAATAAATTATAACGTTTGATGTTTCCAATGAAATTAATCATAAAAACCAACATAATTCCTTCGAACCACCAAGCATTATAAACCCAAATCCGGGCAGTATCTGTATTGTATTTGCTTTCGATAAAAGTTCCTACACCCATTGCAATTGCAAAAGTTAGGAAAAGTACCGCCATCATCCGTGTAGAAAATAAAAAGGAAGTGTATTTATTAATCATCTTTCAGCATTTACATTTTTTAAAAGTCGTGTCAAAAGTAATTAAAATTGTTCTATTTTGTCGTTCCTCAATTGTTAATTTAATTGAAATTTAAGCAATAAAGAACAACTTTATTCCTAATTTATTCTAAAGTAATGACTTAGTTTTGAATTATTATTGAAATTATTTATTTGATTAATTCAAATTAAAAAAACTCTAAGAAATTGAATGGTTTCACATTACAAACTCTTCAAAATTGGATACCGAAATACATTTCGCTTCCTTGGGTAAATAGGCTAGTGTGAAAACTTTTGGAAATTTATAATTGATTTTTTCTTTCCATTTGAATTCATAACAATTTATTTCACCATTTACTTCCTCGATATAGTCAATCTCCTGCTGATTTTGATTCCGCCAAAAGAAAATTTTATTGTTTTTTTGATGATAGAAATTGTGTTTCATCCTTTCAGAAATCATAAAATTTTCCCACAGAGCACCAATATCATTTCTATTTTGAAAAGGATTATAATTGCCAATTATAGCGTTTCTAATTCCATTATCATAAAAATAAATTTTTTTGCTTTTGGTTAATTCATTTCGTAAATTTTTATTAAAACTGTTTACTTTAAAAATTACAAATGCTTTTTCAAGCAAGTCAATATAGTTTGAAATAGTTTCTTTATCCACTTTGAGCAATTGTGCTAACTCGTTATAGGAAACCTGATTTCCCAGTTGCAATGCCAATGCTTTGAGCAATTGTTCCAAAAGCTCGGGTTTTCTAATCCCGTTAAAGTTGAGCAAATCTTTGTATAAATAACTGTTGGCGAGGTTAGAAAGTATTTCTATTTCGTTTCCAATAGAATTCAAAACATCTGGATACATTCCAAATATTAAACGATTTTCTAGTGATGATTTTGCTTCAATATAATGGTGTTTTTCTCTATATTCTTCCCAACTAATTGGAAACAATTTATATTCAAATTTTCTGCCAGTCAAAGGTTCGTTTATTTCGCTCAATAATTCTAAAGATGATGATCCTGTGACTAATAATTGAATATCAGGGAAATTATCCACAATCAATTTAAGGGTAAGTCCAATATTAATAATTCTTTGGGCTTCATCAATAACCACCAAATTGGCTTGCCCGACTATTTGTTTTAATTCAACTACCGAAGTATTGGTCAATGTTTCACGAACATTTGTTTCATCGGCGTTAAGCAACAATATTTTTCCAGCAAAATTTGATGCTATTAATTTTGTGATAGTGGTTTTGCCGGTTTGTCTTGGACCCAATAGTATTATAGCCTTTCCTTTGTAAAGCTTGCTGTTTATTGTTTGATACAAAAGTCGATTATACATCTCAATTTTTTTTACAAAAATACAAAAAAAAAATTCTAATCGAAATATAAATATGTTTTTTTCGATTATAACCGAAAATAAAATACAATTTTAGTGGTTATAACCGAAAATAAAATACAAATTGTAAAATTTCAATTGAAAAAATGGGGTTTTAATTATAATTTTTCTCGCAAACTTATTTTACAACCTTTCAAAAGTTGATAAGTTCTAATTACTTTGTCCATCATTCCTTTTTTACTAATTTAGCCAAATGATCAAAGTAGTACTAATTGGTTCTGGAAATGTAGCAAATCATTTGATTGAGGCTTTCGCCAAAAGCGCAACAGTAGAAGTAATTCAAGTGTTTGCTAGGCAAAAAGAAAGTGTTACTGCCCAATTCGATTTTAATCAAATTATCGATAATTTCAATGATTTAAAAGAAGCCGATTTATACATTATTGCTGTTACTGACGATGCTATTGCCAAAGTTTCTGCACAAATTCCATTCAAAAATGGTTTGGTTGCACATACTTCTGGAAGTGTTTCGATAAACTCTTTGGACGACAAAAACCGAAAAGGAATTTTTTATCCACTACAAACTTTTACCAAAAATAAAGCCATTGATTTTAGTCAAATTCCAATATGTATAGAAAGTGAAAACGAAACCGATTTTGAATTATTGAAAAATGTGGCGCAATCTATTTCTGCTAATGTACACAAAATCAATTCCCAACAACGAAAAGCATTGCACGTTTCGGCAGTTTTTGTCAATAATTTTGTGAATTATTTGTACCAAATTGGCAATGAAATTTGTACTGAAAATAATGTTTCGTTTGACATCTTAAAACCCTTAATTTTGGAAACTGCTAATAAGGTTATGAGTCTTTCTCCAAAAGAGGCTCAAACTGGACCTGCAAAACGCAACGATTCACAAACTATTAAAGCCCATTTGGATTTTTTATCGAATGAAGATCATACTACAATTTATAAAATATTAACACAATCTATACAAAATAATGGCAAAGAGTTATAAAGAATTAATGAATAATATTACCACCTTCATTTTTGACATTGATGGAGTGCTAACTGATGGTTCTGTTTTTGTGACCAATGAAGGCGAAATTCTCCGAACTATGAACATTCGCGATGGTTATGCCTTGAAAGCGGCAGTAGAAAGTGGATACAATGTGTGTGTAATTTCGGGCGGAAGCAATGAAGGAGTAAGGGTTCGGTTGCGAAATCTGGGAATAACCGACATCCATCTTGGTAGCCCTGACAAAGTAGAAACTTACAAAGAATATATTGAACTTTACAACATTAGCCCAGAACAAGTTTTGTATATGGGCGATGATATTCCCGATTTTCACGTGATGAAATTAGTAGGTTTGCCTACTTGTCCGCAAGACGCAAGTCCTGAAATTAAAGCTATTTCTAGATATATTTCACATAAAAACGGAGGAAAAGGTGCAGTGCGTGAAGTCATCGAACAAGTGATGAAAGTGCACGGAAAATGGAATCTGCATTTTGATGGGAAATTGGATTAGTAGTATTAAGTATCAAGATTGTAGTATTAAGCATTAAGACTGAAAAAATCCAAACTAGAACCAAAGACCTCTTACCCAAAGTTTCCCAAACCAAATTTCCCACTTCAAACCTCTAACCTCTAACCTCAAATGATAATAACAGTAATTTTCGATATGGATGGTGTAATTGTGGATACTGAACCCGTTCATCGTTATGCTTATTATCAACATTTTGATGAATTAAATATTCAGGTAGCTGAAACAATATTTACAACATTCACCGGATATTCAACACGAAATACTTACCAGAAATTGAAAGATTTATTTCCAATTGATGCTGAAGTAGAGGATTTAATTCAAAGAAAAAGAACCTTATTTAATGATGCTTTCGACAGGAAAGAAGATTTGTATTTGATAGAAGGCGTCGAGCCATTAATTCAGGATTTGCATCGAAACGGAATGCAATTGATAGTGGCTTCTTCTGCTGCAAAAGTAACCATAGAAAGGGTTTTCAACCGATTTAATTTGCATCAATATTTCACTCATATTGTGAGTGGAGAAGATTTTCCAAACTCAAAACCACATCCAGCTATTTTTGAATATGCTGTGAGTTTGTCAACCACTCCAAGAGAAAATTGTATCGTGATTGAAGATAGCACCAATGGAATTAAGGCTGCAAAAGCGGCTGGGATTTTTTGTGTGGGATACAAGAGCGAAAATTCAAAGCTTCAAGATTTGTCATTGGCAGATGCAATAGTAGAAAGTTTTAATATTCTAAACTTTGAAAGAATATCAAAATACTAATTTTTGGAATTAAGGAATAATTAACATTTTTAAATCCTTGAATTTGTAATTTTGAACAAATCTAAATTAATAAATATGAAAAAGATTATTTTTATTTTAGCAATGATTATTGCTAATTATGTTTCCGAAGCGCAAGTAAAAACGCCTCAACCAAGTCCGAAGTCAACATTAACTCAAGTTGTTGGTCTTACTACTGTTGAAATTGTTTATTCAAGACCTAGTGCCAAAGGCAGAGATGTTTTCAACAACTTAGTTCCCTTTGGAAAATTATGGAGAACTGGAGCCAATGAAAACACAACTATCTCTTTTAGTGATGATGTAATTATCGATGGCAAAACATTAGCTAAAGGAAAATATGCCATTTTTACCACACCAAAAGCTGATATTTGGGAGATTATTTTCTACACTGCTACAGACAACTGGGGAAATCCAGAAAATTGGGATGAGGCAAAAGTAGCCTTGAAAACAACCGCAAAATCAGATCATATCGATCGATTTGTTGAAAGTTTTACTATTGGAATCAATAATTTAGACAATAATTTTGCTCATTTAGAATTGTCTTGGGAGAAAACCATTGTTGCTTTGAAATTTGAAGTACCCACTGCTAAAAATGCCATTGCCAGTATCGATAAAGTCTTGGCAGGACCAGGAGCGGGAGATTATTTTTCAGCAGCACAATATTATTTTCAGTCCAACGGAGATATGACCAAAGCTTTGACTTATGTTAACAAAGCTTTAGACATGAACAAAGACAAACCATTTTGGTACAACCGATTAAAATCATTAATTCAAGCCAAACTAGGCGACAAAAATGGGGCTATTGAAACTGCAAAAATTTCACTTGCAAGTGCTGAAGTTGCTAAAAATCAAGATTATGTGAAAATGAACAAAGATAGTATTGCGGAATGGAGCAAGAAATAATTGTTTTAATTTTATAGATGCAATACTTCTAAGTCTATTATTTTGAAGGTGGTTGCCTGAATATGAAGAAAATAAAAATAAACTTTGGTGGGTAATTTAACTCCTAAACTATTGAAATACAGAAAATTAATTAGAGTTTAAGAGTTAAATTCGATAAAATTAAAAAAGAGGATGGTTATAAAAACTATCCTCTTTTTTTTGCCAATTTATACCAAACACATTTTTAAAATAATCCAAATAGGTATTATTTCTTTTTTTTGTCCGAATTCATCATTATGAATACAGCGGCGACTAATCCTACGACTACTAACCCAAAAACGACTACCATAATAATGGTTCCGTTATCCCAAGTAAAAAGTGATGTATCTTTCATAGATCTTATATTTAAAGGTTCAAATATAAACTTCTTATTAAATAGATAATATGATAAATATCATACTTCCCACTTTTTATTACAAAAATTTTGATTTCAATTCAGCGGTTGGAATCATACAACTTTCTTTTTTACCATACCATTTGTAACGATTTTTGGCTATGTAATCATAAAGTTGGTTGCTAATTCCTGTTGGAATAATTCTGAAAATAGTACCAAAATGCCAAAACCCACCAAGATTTTTTGCTATTTCTAAAGCAGCTTTCGATTTATAATAGTAAGCAACTCCAGGGTCGTAAAGTATGATACTGTCAATGTTTTTTGGATTTACTCCAATGTGTTTTAAAATTTCTTGGCCCAATTCAGATTGTAAAGCCACGAAGCGGAAGACGTCTTTCTTGTCGTGCTGAATCACAAATTGCACTGACGAATTGCATAAATTACAAACGCCGTCAAAGAGGATTATTTTTTTGTTGGGAGGGAGGTTCAAAATATATTTGTTTAAAGTTTCAAGGCATTCAATTCTTTAACAACTTCACTAACATCGCTGCCTCCCCATTCCACTAGGGTAAATCCTTTTCTTTCTGTTTTAGATAAAATCTGTTCAGAAATTTCAATACTTTTATCTAAACCATAAAATTCCATAAAAATTCTAATTGAAGTATCAGGCTTTGGCGAAATGTTATTTTTCGAAATTACATCATAATCATCATTAACATAAAAATGAATGAAATTAGTTTCATTTTTTTCAAGAATAGGAAGCCAATATTGAACGAAATCATTTGTTTCAGAATTGTTCAAACCCAAATATTCTAGTTTTTCAATTAAAAAATCAGTCAAATCATTTTTAGAAACTACAAAACCAGACTTATATTTATAATGTTCCATGGGAAAATTTTGTGTTCCATCCCAAAACAACGAATTGTAAAAACGTTGGGACTTTTTATCAAAAATTTTACCATCGGGATAAGCTGTTACATTCCATTTTCCTTCATATTGAGGAAAAGTAGTCAATAATTTTCCTTTGAAATTAATAGAAAGTATGATATCCGTTTTTTGAGTTGGGTACAGGTAAATTAAAGGTTTTTTTATCATGATGGCATCAGGTGTGGTTTGAATTTTTAAAATAACATTTAGAATTGTATCTACTTTTATCCTAATTTTTTGCGATTCAAAGCCATTTTTAGAAAAATTAATATAATCATTTTTGGCAATATTTATTTTATAATTTCCTAACGAATCGGAATAATAGGTTTCTTTCTTTGTTAAATTT
>DMHA01000209.1:2178-14265 GCA_003449615.1 Flavobacterium sp. | reverse complement strand
AGTGGAAGTAGCAAGGGCTATTTATACTTCAAAAGAAAAAATAAAATACGATATACTGTTTGATTATGCAAAAAAATTCGATTCTCAAGCTGTAATAAAACGGTTAGGATTTTTGTTAGAAATACTCGACATCAATTCAGGAATTATTGACGATTTACATACAATAAAAACTGCTTCTTATGTAGTGCTTGACACCGAATTGCCAAAGGTTGGCAAACGCAACAGTCGGTGGAGCATTCAGCAGAACTTAGAAACTGACACGATTAAATCTGCTATTTACACATGATTAAGCCCGGAGTGATACAGCAAAAAGCAAGAGCTGTTGGCGTTCGTGACCAGCAGATTGAAAAAGATTATATTCTTTCATGGATATTAAAAGGCATTGCACAATATGAACAACTTTCAAAAGTTATCGTCTTTAAAGGAGGAACTGTTTTAAAGAAAATCTATTTTGAAGATTACCGATTTTCAGAAGACTTGGATTTTACCCTAATTAATAATGAAATTTCTAATGAACAAATTTTTGAATGGTTCAGGGAAACCTTTGACTACATTAAGGAAGAAGCCAATATTCCACTTGAATTCATTGATAACAATGAACACGAAGATGGTGGCATCAACTTTTACATAAGCTATATCGGCCCGCTTGGCGGAAAAAGAAATAACAAGCGAGTAAAAATTGACATTTCGAGAAGCGAACAACTCGTTTTTGAACCAAAAAATAAAGATGTTTTCATTGACTATACCGATATGGAAGAACACCAACTTTTGTGTTATCCATTGGAAGAAGTATTAGTGGAGAAAATGTGGTCAGTTATGCAAAGAATGCAAGCCCGTGATCTTTATGACATCTGGTATCTTTTGGAGCAACAAGGAATGGACGTTGATTTTTATTTGAATGAATTCGAAACAAAGTGTAAAAGCAAAGAATTAAATCACACAGATTTTCCGAAAAAATTAGCCGAACGATTGCAGCAATACAAAGGTCGTTGGCAGAGTTCCATGAGTGAACAAATAAAAAACTTGCCCGACTTTGACCAAGTAGAACGGGAAGTGCAAAGACATTTAAAGAAACTGAACCTGAAAAATTAGTTGACATTCGCATGAACACTTTCACTTCAATAAAGGAACTACTTTCAACTCTTGTCAGGGAGCATAAACTCCTTACAGAGATGTTTGAAAAGCGTAAAACGCTTTCATACAAGTATGACCTTGCTTTGGAAATGGTTGACTATAATGAAGAAAGGATTCAATACTTAATCTCACATTCCATTATCAGACAAAACGGGAGTTTCTTAGAAATAGAGGAACAGTTCAAAGATTTCTTTGAACAAGTTTTAGAAGTCAATGAAGAAATAAATACTTCTTCTATAATCTCCAATATTCAGAATGTAAAAGAGAATATTCTCTACTATCTGAAGGAGAACAACGAAATCAGAAAATATGACTATCTGAGAAAAGTAAAGAATGCTTTACGGAAAATCGGCAACATCACTCTGAGAAATGTTGTTGACCTAAAACGGAATATTGACAATACTTTTAAAAACGAACCGAACTACAAAGTCAAGAAAGCAAAACTTGAAAACCTTGACAAGAATAGAATTGACATCAATTCTTTCATTGAACAAACCTACCAGTTAATCTCAGAACAAGAATTATCATTTTTCAAATCTGCTTTGGATGATGAGTTAAGCCGAGTAATCACTCAATTAAAACTGCAATTGAATGAGTGCAGACACAACCTTATTGAAATTCAAAAACAAATTATTGAATACCTCAATCAAATCAAGTATCAAAGCGGAGTAATTGAAAAGTTGCGGCAGCTAAAATATTTGAAAGACCAGTTCACAATCAGAGCAGACACAGATATTGATAAAGTAATTCTCAAAAATGACAATGTCATTTTTGAAGCAAACCCTGCTTATCCGTTGAAGCTAAGTTTAGAATATTTACAGTCCAACAATGACGCTTACACAAGCATACTGAGAATTGCAAAGAGGATTAAGTCGTTAGTGAAAATAAAGTTGCCGCTAGCAGGAAAAATATCAAATGAATATCTGCAACCGAATGTTGAAGAGGAAATTCAAATCAACTTAGAAGAAGTTAGAAACAGTTTCATAGCATCAGGAAACAACTTGTTTGATTTCGTGTTGGCTTACAATTTTGAAAAAGAACTTTCCTTTGATGAAAAAGTAACCGTCTATTGTCAGTTGATTTCGCAATACGATTCATCATTTGCATTGACGGAAAAATATAGTTCAGAACAAGAAATAGAATATGCATTGGTTTATCCAAAATAAATAAGTAATGGAAGCACCGAAACAGACAGCCGCGATTTTTGAAACACTAAGCAGAGGCCAATTCATTTGCTCAAACAGCAATGATGAATCCATTCGAAAACTGTATTCAGCTATTGAAGAAGAACAAATTTTTGATTTCTTGTATGATTATTTTTTAAGCATCAATTTCATTTTAGAAAAAGGAGACGAGTATTATTATTTCACTAGAGTTGAAAACAAAATTGATTTAGAAAGAAAGATTGAACAGGCGTTTAAGTGGATTGATATTCTTGATTTCTTTAAAACTTTTGACAATTCATTTGGCTCAGGTTATCGCTTTACTCCTTCTGACATTTTGGTGAAACTGAATCTTGATGCTGAATTGAAATCTAAAATTGAAGGATTGAAAAGACACAGCAACGGGAAGGAAAAACCAAGTGAAATTTTAGAAAAAATATTAGCCGACCTTGTTAAAGATAAATTTATTGACATTGAAGACCCCAACTTTCATAAATACAAAGTATTGGCTTCGTTCAAATATCTTGAGCAAATAGTTATGACCATAAACATTTCGGAAGGAGCAAAGAATGAGATACCTGAGTAAAATAATATTTATTGAAAGTGCTAACATCAAGTATTCGGAAGTGAATGTTGATGGTAATGTGCATTTCATAGGGACACAAGGTGTAGGTAAAAGCACTTTGCTTAGGGCTTTGCTTTTTTTCTACAATGCAAATCAGCAGAAGTTGGGCATTCCAGTTGGCAAAAAAAGTTTTCTTGATTTCTATTTTCCATATCAAAATTCCTACATCGTTTATGAAGTGAACAGAGAAACAGGAATGTTTTGTGTTTTGGTTTTCAAATCGCAAGGCAGAGTTTGTTTTAGATTTATTGACGGCAACTACAACAGAAATCACTTCATTGACAGTGAAGGAAACATACTTGAAACTTGGGATAAAATAAAATTAGCTTTCGGCAAAGACACTTATTACACAAGAAAAATTGACCGCTACGAAGATTACAGAAACATACTCTATGGAAATAGTCAAGGATTAGGTTCGGAGTTTAAGAAATATGCTTTGCTTGAAAGCAAACAGTATCAAAATATTCCGAGAGCAATTCAACATGTGTTTTTGAATTACAAAGTTGAGAGTGAATTTATAAAAGACACAATAATAAAATCTTTGAACGAAGAAGAAATCAATATTGATTTATCAAACTACTCTTCACACTTAAAAAACTTTGACACACAATTAATCGACATTAAAAAGTGGACAGAGAAAACAAAAAGCGGAGAGATAATAGTTCGAAAGCAAGCAGAAACAGTAATAACAACCTATTCTGCAATCAAATTTTACGACAGCGAAAAACGACAATTGGCAGGTGAGTTAGTTTGGCAGTTGAATGAAATTGAAAAGCAGCAACCAAAGGTTGCCGACAAACTTGGCAAAGAAGAAATAAAACAAAATTTACTTGAAGAAAAGATAGGAGACCTTGAAAGAATTTTTCAAAGCAAAAAAGAAAAAATTACTGCTGAGATAAATGTGTATGAAGGCAAATTAAAAGATGCGAAAACAAAATCAGAAAAATATGCAGAACTAAAAATTGAAAGTATTATCAAAAGGGTTTCAAAAAAATCGGATTGGGAAACGGAGAAGGAAGAACTTACAAAACAGAAAGAACTTTTGGAATCAAACTTTGTTGACATCATGCAAAAGTTTGAAGCCCAAATAACTCAGTTGACAAATCAACTTTCAACATTTGAAAACTTAAAACAGAATGAAATCAACTCTACAAACAAAAACCTACTGCGTTTCAAAGAAGAATTTACAAAGGAGTATGAAATTTTATTTGAGGAAATAAAGAAGCAACACCAAGAAGAATTGCAGCTTGCTAAAAATCTTGTTGAAGAAAAGAAAAAAGCAATTAGCAATCTCCAAATATTAAAGGCGAAGACCGAATACAAACGCTTTTACGAAACTGAAATTGAATATCTAAAAACAGACATAGATAGTTTAACAGAGAAAATCAGAATTGCCAACAGTGATACAAAGCAACTTAATGATGAAATAGAAACCATTAAAAAGCAGTGGGAGTTAGAAAAGGAGAAAATTGAAACTACTTCTAACAATCAAAAGGAAAAGGCGAATGAGCAAATCTGGAAACTCAATGATAAAATTAAAGTCATAAACGAGAAAGTTGAGAACAGCAAAGATTCTCTCTATGGTTGGCTCAATAAAGAATATCCGAATTGGGAAAAGACAATCGGAAAAGTTATTGATGAAGAAAATATTTTGTTCAAGTCAGGTTTGGCACCAGAACAAATTTCAAAAACTGATTTAAGTTTTTACGGAATTATAATTGACTTGAATGAAGTTGCAAAGTCAGTAAAAACTGTTGCTGATTATGAGAAAGAAAAAATTGAATTCAGCAAGAAAATTGAATTATTGCAAAAAGAAATCTCAGCAATTGCTGAACAATTGAATGTTGATTTAGAAAACCTGAGAAAGAAACAGCAGCCCAAAATAAATAAGTGCAAAGAAACAATTCGTAGCAACGGATACACAATTGAACAAAACACAATAAAACTTAATGAAGCAAAAGTAAGTTCAGAAGAATTTGCTAATAAAGCAGCAGCAGATAAAAAAACTGAATTAGCAAAAATTCAAAGCTGCTTTGAAAGAACAAGTTCAGAAAAATTTGATGCTGATAAAGCAGTGAAAGAAGTTGAAGACGGAATTAAAAAGCAAATAGATAGTAAGAGAAAAGAGAAGGACAAAAAAGTTGATGCAGAACAAAAGAAAGTGAGTGATTCAATTGCTGAAATCAATTTGGCTATCAGGAACAAAAAAGAAGAATCGAAAAAGAAAACAGACGAGTTAAAAGTCCAACAAAAAAAGGAGTTAGATTCTAAAGGTGCAGACACAGAAAAGATTGCAAAACTTACTGCAAGAATAGAAGAGTTGAAAACCGAGTTATATTTTATTGAAAAAAATAATCCGATTACTGAAAGATACAAATACGACAAGGAACAACTGTTTGACAAAGTTGAATATTTCAAAAACCAAAAGACAGGTTTTGAAAATCAATTAGGCACAGAACAAACAAAGCACAATATTCAAAAGCAGAAACTCATTGATGAAATCAATTTACTCAAAGCAGAAATTGAAATCATAAAACAACTTCTTGGTAATATTCAGGAAGATTTGATTGAGTATGAAGCATTCAAAATAACAGATTGCTTTAAAAGTATTCCAGAACTCACTAACGAGCCAGTAACAGAAAATAAAAGTGAGAAGCGTTGTAAACTTTTGATAGCAGAACTGAATGAAAAGTATTACACAGGCATCAAAAAATATACTGACTTACAGGAAGCAATAAATAAGTTCAACGGAAATTTTTCTCCCCAAAATATTTTCAAGTTCAAAACAAATCTTATTGAAAAATCCGAGTATTTCCAATTCTCAGAGGACTTACAAGAGTTTGTTGAGGAAGATAAGATTGCACTTTTTGAAAAACGAGTGAATGAACTTTTTGCCGACATCATTAAGCAAGTAGGAAAAGAAACAACAGAGTTGCTTTCTAAAGAAGGAGAAATTGAAACCGTAATCAGAAGCATCAATACTGACTTTGTGAAGCGAATATTTACTGGTGTAATTAAAAGTATTGAGTTGAGAGTTGTGGAAAGTGAAAATAAAATTGTTCATCTTTTGACTGAAATCAAAAAGTTCAATGATGAAAACATAAATGAGATTGGTGTTTCAAATCTGTTTTCTACAAGCGAACAAACACGGGAAGCAAAAAACAAAAAAGCAATTGGCTTGCTAACGCAATTGATAAAGGAAATTTCAGATTACAAACACAAAGACATTAACCTTTCGGATTCATTTGAATTAGAATTTAAAGTTGTGGAGAATGACAACGATACAAATTGGGTTCAAAGCCTTGCTAATGTTGGTTCCAATGGAACTGATGTTTTAGTAAAAGCAATGATTAACATTATGCTTCTTAATGTATTTAAGGAAGGGGCTACAAAAAATAGATTTAAAGACTTTCGATTACACTGTATGGTTGACGAAATTGGAACACTACATATTGAGAATGTTCGGGGGTTATTAAAATTTGCAAATGATAGAAACATATATCTCATAAACAGCTCTCCTCAATCATTGGATGCTTTGGCTTATCGCCATACCTACAAACTTGCAAAGCAAGTTGATTCCCGCGATGGAAAGCCAGTAACGATAATCAACCGCTTAATTACAAACAATAGAGAACGGCAATGAAACTACCTTTAAATATTGCTGAGAAACTTTTGTTGCTTGTTAGCGGAGAAAAAATTCCTTCAAGCAAACTAAAACATGAAATTGTTAAAGACATGATTTCAGAAGGAATAATTCATAAGCCAGGAAAACTTAAAAGCACAGTTCAATTGGCGGACAAGCAACAACTGAAACTCTATTTAGAAAATCATTTTGCTATCAGAGACCTTCTCACATACATTGAAACCTTTAAGAAAGAAGATTTGCTTCGTGCCGACCTTGTTTCTGTTGCTGCTGATTCTAAAATAAAATCATTACGAACTTTTAAAGGTTTTTTAGTGAATTCCTACTCTCCTACACATGCAACATTAAACGGACAAGCAATTACAATTTTACCGACCAATGGAACATTCAATTTCATTTATGACTTTAAAAGTTTCATTCCCGAACAAGACATAACAATTGTAGGAATTGAGAACCCTGAAAACTTTCGGCACATTGACAAACAGAAATATTTGTTTAAGAACATCAAACCGCTTTTTGTCAGTCGCTATCCTCAAAATCAAAGCAAGGATTTAATTAAGTGGCTGCAATCAATCCCAAACAATTATTTACATTATGGCGACTTTGACTTTGCAGGAATAGGAATTTATCTAAATGAATTTAAGAAGCATCTTGACAACAAAGCCAAGTTCTATACGCCAGACAACATTGACAGCAGCATTAAAAAATCAGGAAGCAAAAAACGATATGACGAACAAAAAATAAATTTTGACATCGGTAATATCAAAGAAGAAAATTTACTACAATTATTAGATTCAATTCACAGACATAAAAAAGGATTAGACCAAGAAATATTTATAAATGAATAGTGACTTGTCCGTTATAGTGCGACAATTAAGGAAATCTTGATGAGATGTTGTGGCTTTTGCTGAGCAAGCATAAATTGCATATATTTAAAGGGGCGTAGCTCCGCAATCTTCGTAGAAAATATCCAAAATGGCAAATACATATACCCAACTATATACGCAATACGTTTTTGCGGTAAGGAATCGAGAAAACGTTATACAAGAAAAATTCAGAGACTAATTAGAAAAAACGATATGTGGGATTATCAGTAATCATAAATGTAAAGCCTATGCTATTTATTGCAACCCAGATCACACTCATGTTAACGATGCTTGTTTAATTGCGTCATGTGCACTCCCGGTTTGGTCTAAATCCAAAACTGTGTTCACTAAAATGCATGTCATAATAAATGTTCATCTGCTGTGATATAGCTTGCTGTATTAATCTGTCTCGCACAGTAGGTATGCCCAACTTTCGTTTTCCGCCATTGGGCTTGTCTATTTCTATCCTACGTACTGGTGAAACTTTATAGCTGCCATTTAGTATCGATTGTTGCATTTCTTCGATGTGTTTACTCAAATAAATTTGCAATTCATCGATATTCATACCATCCGAACCTACACTTCCATCATTGGATTTTAATCGCTTGTACGCCTTGTTTAAGTTCCCATAATATACTATCCTTTCTAAAATGTTTTGAGTTAAAGTACGCTGTTGTTCCAATCGCGATAACAGTTCAACCACACTCGTCCGTGATGTCCCAATTCCGTTGGGTTCAGTTGACTGTGTGTTACCTATAGTTGTAAACAAATTTAGTTGTTTTACTACTTCGTTTTGCTGTTGCATTCTGCTTTTACGCATTTTCACTGCGCCTTTAATTGTTAATAAATTTGAGCCTTCCCGATAATTAGGTTCGGTATTATGCTCGCTGCTGACTTCTTCACATTGTTCACTTTCATGTTGCCATGTCGGCTATCCATTTCTGGAATATTGAAAAGATCTCCCAAGGTAAACTGTTAATCTTTCCATTTGATGTAGCGGATTTATTTCTCCATGTTCCGTTCGACTTTCGGGCGTCTTGATATACGGCTCAATTACCCCTAATGGACAAACCTTATATTCGCTTTCTGTTCGTTACATCAAACTTTTGCCTTCGGCTTCCTTCAGATTTTACGTCACCGTAAACACCCTTGCCTTCAGCTATAAAATTCCCGTCGACGGGCTTCTTTAGGACTAGGGATTGCTCCCGCACCTCTTAGATTAACAGTATGCTTGGCACACCGAAGATTGCGGAGCTACGCCCCTTTAAATTTATGCAATTAATGCTTGCTCAGCAAAAGCCACAACATCTCATCAAGATTTTCTTAATTGTTGCACTAAAACGGACAAGTCAGAAAAAATTAAACATACCGCACTAAAAGGGAGAAGTCAGGAAATAATTATTCAGTCAAAAGATTGGGAAAAAGGTTTATACTTTGTGATTGCTGAAGGTGATGCAGGCATTCTGAAAAGTAAGATAGTTATTGAATAATCTGATATAAATGTATTAATATAAGAGGCTGTGTTAAAAATTTACATAGCCTCTTTTTTTATGAAAAAACTTTCTGATAATACCCCTTATCATTAAACTCAGAAATACTTAGCAATTCAATAACAGAAGAATGCGCTACACAAAAATAGTCAACATTTTTCATTGCCATTTCTAAATCATGAGTTGAAAAAAGTATCGTCTTTTTTTCATTCAGAGAAAGGTCTTTTAGAAGATTATTAATTGCCAATCTGCCAGGTATATCTAAAAAAGCTGTTGGTTCATCAAGAATAATCAAAGGGGTATCCTGAGCCAAAGCTCTTGCTATCATAACTCTTTGACGCTCGCCATCACTAAGTTTATTAATATTGCGATAAGCAAAGGATAGCATACCTGTTTTTTCCAAAGAAGAGCTTACCATATCATGGTCTTCTTTAGTAAGCTTATTCATTAAACCTGTGTATGGAAAGCGACCCATCGCAACCAAATCGTATACATTTAAATGATTGACCCTAACTTGCTCAGTTGAAATAAAAGCAATTTTATGAGCCAATTCGGTATTTGAAAACTTATTCAATTCTTTATTTTCAATAATAATTTGCCCATTAATTGGCTTTAAAAGTCCAACCAAAGTCCGAAACAAAGTGCTCTTACCTGTTCCATTGCGTCCAATAATAGCGATTAAAGAAGCATGCGGTATTTTAATCGATATTTTTTTTAAAATCGGCTCACTGCGCTTATAACCAATACTTAGGTCTATTGTTTCAATAACGAATGTCTCGGGTTTAAAGATTGGTAGAATATTTTTCTTTTTTAACAATTATATATACCACCAAAGGGATTCCAATTAGAGCTGTAATTGAATTTACTGGCAGGCTAATTCCAGAGCCGGGCAATTGAGAAATGATATCACTAAAAAGCATCATACTAGCTCCTATAAGAATAGAAGCTGCATTTAAAATAAAATGGTTTGCTGTTTTAAATAACATGCGGGCTAAGTGGGGAACTGCAATTCCAATAAATCCAATAGGACCACAAAATGCAGTTATAGTACCTGCCAAAATACTTGAAGAAATAAATACACAAATTCTTACCAGTAAAATATTAACACCCAATGATTTGGCATAATCTTCACCCAACAAAAGTATATTTAACCAAGCAGAAATAAAAAACGCAATAGTAATGCCAAATACAACAGAAGGAATCATAATCTGCAATTGCGGCACAGAAACACCAGAAAGGCTACCCATAGTCCATATTACATAACTTTTTAGCATAGACTCGCTGCTAAAATATTGCAATATATTAACCAGTGCCGAAATGGCACCACTAAATAAAATACCTAGAATAAGGATGGTCATAATATCGCGGACCCAATTTGAAATTATAAGAATCAGCAACAGCACAAAAGCAGCACCCATCCATGCACTAGCAGCGATTGAAAAATTACGCAAATAAGAAATATACTCGGTACTATATACAGAACTATAGCCCAATATAAGAATAGCCACCCCCAAGCTGGCACCAGAAGTAATGCCAAGCACATAGGGTCCGGCCAAAGGATTTCGAAAAATAGTTTGCATTTGCAAACCCGCAACGCTTAAAGCAGCACCAGCAAAAATTGCAGTTATAGCTTTTGGCAATCTGAATTCACGTATTATAATCAGAAACTCGTTTTCAACGCTTTGAATATTAAAAAAAGCATTCCATACCACTTTTGGAGAAATCATTACCGAGCCTAGAAAAATATCGGCAACAAATAATAATACAAACAAAAGCGATAAAGAAGCAAATAAAATAAAACGAGAACCCATATTATTTCAAGGCAGCCAATTCATCTAAATACTTAATACTATCAATGAATTCCTCATTAATTTTCTTGAAATAAGCTTTGATATCAGCCCTAGTCATCTCTGAAGTAGGGAGATTTAAGCGGGCAACCAATTCATTTCTTTTTTGTAAAATTTTGTTGGCTATCTCTTCTATCTTTTCAGCTGGAGCATCAGTATGAAACTGTTGGTAAGCAAAGCATTCATTGATAAGTTCTGACCCAAGGAAATTGATTTCTTTTTTTAAAATTCTTTTACTAGCCATAATTATATTTATTTAGTGAATATTTTTATAGAAGAACAAACTATCATTTCCATTTTGAGGACCATGGAAAATACAAATTAAATCTTTCAAGATAAGATGGGGCAACATGGTTCCGTTTTCCCAGTAATCGTTTCCCCCACCCTTTGAAACACGCTTATTATTATTATAAACTTTAAATGTTTTAAAAGGTTTCAAATGTTTCAACCGGCTGTCTACAGCAAATATTTCTTTGTAATTATTAGCTGCACCCGCATTGATCCATATATCGGCATTAGAAGCTTTCTTAATTACCGATTCAATATTTAATGGGATGGCTTCATGTGAATGATTTTCACGCCACAGAAATTCACCACCAGCATCTTCAATAAGTTTTGCAGCATAAGATTTACCACCCGGAACATACCAAGTTTCGTTCCAAGGCAAGCCAGCAAGAACTTGCGGCTTGCTTGAAAATGTTTGGGCATATTTTTTTAAATGCAGATATGAAGAATCTATTTGATAAAACAAATTATTGGCAGTATCTATACAATCGAAAAAAGCGGCAACATATTTTACCCATTCAGCTTTCGCTAAAGGATGGTTTTCTAAATACTCAGCATTTAAAACAACAGGTATGCCCATTTCCTTAATTTTGCTCAAATAGGCGGAGAAATCATTTCCAACACCATAAGCCATAAGCAAATCAGGCTTTAATGAAAGTAAAGTTTCATAGTTCAAACTTTGCTCATAGCCCACATCCTTAATAGCGCCAGATTCAATTCTATTTAAAATCATTGTATCTGATATAAGATGTGTACCCGAAATTCCGACAATACAATGGGTCTTTTTAATGAACTGAATCATTGCAATATGAGTAGTAGAAAGACAAACAATGCGCTGAACAGGTAGCTTTATTTTTGGAATTTGAGAATTGGCATCTGATTTTTTAAAATTGCGAGAAAGTAAATACTTTTGCTCAATATTCTCAGCCCCTTGCCAAGGATTTTTAATAACCAACATCAGGCTATCCTTTGATTGCAGTATTTTGAAACCTTTGGCATATTTAATTTCTACGGTATCAAAATTAGGCAATTGA
>DMHA01000209.1:0-2139 GCA_003449615.1 Flavobacterium sp. | reverse complement strand
GCTATGATCCTTAGATTGAATACAGGAAACTAATACTGAAATGCTTAAGAAAATAAAGAACAAATTTATTTTTTTTATCATCTCACAATGATTAATTTTTCAGTATGGATATATTTTTTTCCTATTACTTTTAAAAAGTATAAACCATGAGGGATATGCCTTACATCTAGCTCTATTGAATTATCATTATGCAAAATACTTTCACTAAATACAAGAGTACCCGCAATATTGTAGATTTCAATTTTTTCTGGTGTACTATTATCGCTATTAAACTCAATATTCAACCTTTCACTTACAGGATTTGGAAAAACTTTAACAAAGCTTTCATCACTTATATGCGGGGTATTAACCATTGGAAGACTGTTACAAAAAACGGGTTTAATTCCAAAAGACAAACCAAATGCAGCTCCATTATAATCTGTCATTGTTTTCCAAATACTATCCTTACTGTATATGAACGCAGTATTTTTGCTAATATCGGCATACTTAGGAGAGTGATACAAAGCAAATCTTTGGGAAGAATCATAAATGAGACTAACTGAAACAAAAACATTTCCGATAACAGGAATTATTTTCATCCATACAATATCATTTACGTTATCAACGCGCAGCGCTGACATGCTAATTTTTTGTGTGTGCAATAAAGAATCAGGCAATGCATCCCCTTTGTATACTTCAATATTCATATACGAAGATTTAATATTTATATTTTTAGCGACATCTAAAAACAAGCCGGTAAGATAAGTTGAATCGATGAAAGTAAACTTCTCAGCAAATTTAAGTATCGAATCTTGATTGTGACCCGACCATGCATTCACAGAATCAATGGGTTCAAAAACTTTTTCATCCACATTAAAATTTACCAACGTGTCACAGGTATTCCGGAATGATAAATAGGGGTCAAAACCATCGAGCAGATAAGGATTGGTACCTAGCGGATCGAGCCAAAATTTTAGTTGATTCTTGTTATCAGGATAATTTGTCCACGATGAACTCATTCTAGCAAAATAATCTTTAGTCGGATTAGAGCAAGTTGCAGTACCACCAGATAAATCGCCAACGATGCGAAAATTAGTATCAAACAAAGGAGAACCTGAAGAACCTGGCTCGGTAACCCCTAGTTCCCATCGGTTAATTACCCAATGAGATAGATTATCATAACCTGCACCAAATGTGGCTACCATAGGAGCTTGATCATCTTTAGAAATCTTTTTAACATCACCATTCGGATGGTGAATGGCAACCACCGAAGTTGCAACCAGATTATTTCTATTCCATCCCGCATAATAAGCATGGTAATGAAAAGGTGGTTTTTGGTTCATTTCTAGCAATGCGAAATCGAGTTTGCTTGTAGTGGCCCGCATCTCACCACCAAAAACCCATTTATCAGTAATACCATCTGGACCTTTGCAAAAAGGACTTTCATATTGATAAATAAAAGAAGTTGTTTTAGCCAATGAATCAGCTGAATAACAATGATTTGCGGTAAGAATATAAGGTTTTGCATCTTGCAAGGTGTTATTAATCATAGCACCTGTACACAATTCAGATTTTGTTCCTTTGTATATAACCAAACGTGTTACGGCACGTTTCGTAGTTTGCCATAAATCACCCGCCGTACAATTAATATCTACATTACACAAACCTGATTTGGCAAAAAAACCATCTTTAAATGCGCCCGTAAAATCATGAGCCACCATATCGAGTATCCACTCTCCATTGAATTTTTTTCCTTGAGGCAGCGTATAGTCGATATATATTTTATCTCCAGAAATGGGGATGGTGCCAAAATTATTAAACTTATTATTGCTTGAAGAAGAAAAAGCTCCCAAAACATGAGAAGCATCCTCATTATAAAAATATATCTTAGCCCCTTCAGGGAGATTGAAATAAGAGAAATACAAACCTATTGAAAATGCATATTTAGACTGAATAACCAACGACCAATAATATCGTCCATCAGGTAAAGTTTTCCATGTGCCATGACTAGCAGGACTAATTCCCACTTTAAAATTATGAGCAAACTCTAATGCTTTATAGCCATCTTTTTGATTTTTTGCAGCAACAATGCGCAATGAATCATTGTCTATGGAAGGTAAATCAATCATTTCACCCAAAGTCTTGTAAGGGAATTCAATA
>DMHA01000267.1:2261-2725 GCA_003449615.1 Flavobacterium sp. | reverse complement strand
TAAATATAAAAAAGATGTCACAAATCATATCCATAGAATATCCTGACTATTTGGCAAACTCAATGCGAATGAATAAAAGTGAGTTTGGAAAAGAAATTAAAATTTCTAGTCTTGTAAAACTTTTCGAATTGGGGAAAATTTCTTCTGGAACAGCCTCGAAAGTGTTACAATTATCTCGAATTGAGTTTTTAGAATTATTAGCCAAATATAATGTTGGTTTTTTGAATGTAGAAGATTTAAGTGAAGATATACAAAATGCTTAAAGTTGTTTCAAATACTACTCCTATCATTTCACTTTTAAAGATTGGTAAACTTAAAATCTTAAAAGATTTGTATGGAAAAATTTTTATTCCTCAAGAAGTATTTAATGAAATTGAAGCAGGAAAGAATAAAGAATTTTATACCGATTTATCTAAAATTGAATGGATTATAATAGAAAAAATTAATAACGAAAAATCTTTGTC
>DMHA01000267.1:0-2187 GCA_003449615.1 Flavobacterium sp. | reverse complement strand
GAAGCCGAAACTATTGTTTTAGCAACTGAAAAAGAAGCGGACTTAATAATTCTTGATGAATCTTTAGGAAGATTTCACGCAAAACATTCTGGACTAAAAGTTACTGGAACAATAGGAATACTTTTAAAAGCCAAACAACTTGGATATATCAATGAGCTTAAACCTATGCTTTTTGAACTAAGAACAAAAAACGTATGGTTAAGCGATGGTTTTATTGAAAAAGCACTAAAATTTGCAAACGAAAAATAAAACTTGATATACTGCCTTTGCCCAAGAGATTCTCATAGGAATATGTTGGGTTTTGGGCTTAATTTAAAATATGTCTTGTGTCTTTAAGTTCAGTGAATAATCAAAGGTAAAGGCTAATTTAGTCTGCAACATTGCAAAGTCCTAAACCGATAAAAGCCAAGAAAACAGGATAATTCAAGAACACGAAAAATAAAAATCAATAACAATAACAATCAAGTAATTGTATTTTCTTTTGTATTGCCATTGCCATTGAAATTTAAAAATTAAAATTATGATAAAAAGCACCATAAGTATTTTTGTTTTTATAATTAGCTGTGTTGTATTCGGGCAAAATTTTGACAAGCACAAGGTTGAAAATGGGGAAACGATGAGTCAAATTGCCCAAAAATACAATGTTACACCTTATGATATTTATCAATTAAACCCCGATGCACAAAGTGGTTTAAAACCAAATAGTGTTTTGCTAATTCCAACAAAAAGGAATGTAACGAAAATAAATTCAAAAGTAATTACTCACAAAGTAGAACCTAAAGAAACTTTATTTGGTATCGAAAAAAAATACGGAGTTTCTGACGAAGACTTAAAAAAAGCCAACCCCGATATAGAAAAAGTGGGTTTACAAATTGGGCAAACACTTGTTATTCCTTCAAATACAGCTCCGAAAACGACAGTTTCCACTCCAGAAAAAGTCATTTATCACGAAGTACTTCCCAAAGAAACCAAATATTCTATTGCCAAAAAGTACGGCATTACTATCGAAGAATTGGAAAAACGCAATCCCGAAATTATTCCTAGTTTAAACATTGGACAAAAATTAGTCATTTATGGAACTGCTCCCAAAAAATCTACAGTTACTGTTCAAAAAGACACAGTGACACCTATTATTCCGAAAATTAATTATATTGATTATGAAGTAAAACCCAAAGAAACCTTGTATGGTTTGTCGAAAATGTCAGGTTTGTCACAGGAGGAATTTTTGAATTTGAATCCAGTTTTAGCCAACGGAGTTGAAGTGGGAATGATTATAAAAATGCCTGAATCTGCTTTGACTTCGCAGGAAGCCGAAGTTAAAAAAGTTTATACTTCTTTATCCAAAAACTCGAATGACCGAAAAAAAATAGTGTTATTGTTGCCTTTTAATTTGTCCAAAATCGAAAGCGATACCATAAATTCGACCACCACTCGCTTGAAAAAGGACAAGTTTTTGAATATGACTTTGGATTTTTATTCGGGTGCATTAATGGCGATAGATTCTGCCAAAAGTATTGGAATTCCTGTTGATGTGAGTATTTTTGATTCTCAGGAAACTAAAAACAGTTCCAACATTTCGGCTATCCTTGAGCAAAATAATTTGGAATATGCCGATGCCATAATTGGCCCATTTTATCAAAACAATGTCGAAAAAACTGCTACTTTATTGAGTAATACTAATGTTGCTGTGATTTCCCCATTGTCTAAAGATGTTGGAGAATCTTTGCCAAATTTATATCAAAGTATCCCAACAGCAGATGCACTCAAGAAAGCTATTTTCGATTATATGATTGCAAAGGGTGGAAATATTATTGCGGTTGTCGATAAGAAAAAAGAATCGGCAAGACAATTTATTCAGCAAAATTATAATCAAGTGCAAATTGCCAGTTTGCAAGAAAATGGGAGCTTAGCTGTCACAAATTTGAAAAGTTTGTTTGCAAAAGACAAAATGAATTATGTGGTTTTAGCCTCTGAAAATACTGGAATGATCAAAACAACTATGGCAACAATGATGAGTGTTATGGCAAGTTATAGTTTACAATTGGTTATAATGGAGCCAAATGAAACTTTAGATACAGATGAAATTAGTTTTGAGAATTTAACCAAATTGAAGCTAATGTATCCTTCGATATCAAAAGATAATATCTCGGTTGAAGCACAAATTTTCAAAAAAGAATACAGAAAGAT
>DMHA01000341.1 GCA_003449615.1 Flavobacterium sp. | reverse complement strand
ATATGGATACAATATTCGATGTGCTAATCAGAAAGACGGTTAATTATGGTAAAATATCAACAAAATCAAGTGCGACCTAAACGCCTATACCTATAATCTTAATGTTTCTGAATTGCCAATAATTTTTAAGGAAAAAGGGTATAAAATTATCCCTATTCTTTGTGATGAAACGGCAACTTTATGGAAATTAAAACTGGATTACCACAAAGATCCTTTTGATAGAATTTTGATTTGGCAAGCCATAAAAAATAATTTTACATTTATTTCAAATGACGTCAATATGAATCCTTATCGAATGGAAGGTTTGAGATTGTTGTGGTAAATTAATCTCCAAATTTCAGCCCTAATTTCTCTCCTCTTTTCAAAACAAAATCATAAGCAGCTTGGTATTCGTTTGGGATTTCGCCTTCCAAAATGGCTTCTTTCACGGCTTCTTTTAGAATGCCAATTTCACGAGAAGGTTGCAAGTTGAAAATTTCCATAATTTCTTCTCCCGAAATGGGTGGTTGAAAATTCCGAATATGATCTCGCTCTTCCACTTCCACAATTTTATTGCGAACGATTTCAAAATTTTGATGGTATTTCTTGAATTTATTAGGGTTTTTAGTAGTAATATCGGCCTCGCACAGCGTCATCAAACTTTCAACATCTTCGCCAGCATCAAAAACCAAACGCCGAACAGCAGAATCGGTTACTATATCTTCTGACAGAACAATGGGACGCGAACTCATCATTACCATTTTTTGTACAAATTTCATTTTGTGATTCAACGGCATTCGCAATCTTTCAAAGATTTTTTTTGCCATTTTTCCGCCCAGAAATTCGTGTCCGTGAAAGGTCCAACCTTGTTTTTTATTGAAACGTTTGGTTGGAGCTTTGCCAATATCGTGCAATAATGCCGACCAACGCAACCAAACATCTTCAGTATTTGGACAAATATTATCGACCACTTCCAGCGTATGGTAAAAATTATTTTTATGGGTTTGTCCTTCTATTTCCTCTACATTGTTCAAAGCAGTTAATTCAGGAAGAATGATATCTAAAAGACCGGTTTTGTAAAGCAGTAAAAACCCGACAGAAGGCTTATCTGTGGCAAGGATTTTATTCAATTCATCGACAATTCTTTCGCCAGAAATAATGTTGATTCGTCCTGCATTTTTTGTAATTGAATTTAAAGAATTTTCTTGGATTTCAAAACCCAATTGGGTAGCAAAACGAATACCTCGCATCATTCGCAACGGATCGTCTGAAAAAGTAATATCGGGATCGAGCGGCGTTTTGATGATTTTATTTTTCATATCCTCCAATCCGTTGAAAGGGTCTGATAATTCCCCAAAATTGATTTTGTTTAATGACAAAGCCAAGGCATTGATGGTAAAATCACGACGATTTTGGTCGTCTTCCAATGTTCCGTTTTCTACAACAGGATTTCGACTTTCGAAATGATAGGATTCTTTTCGAGCACCTACAAATTCAATTTCGGTATCTTCAAAACGCAACATTGCCGTTCCATAAGTTTTAAAAACTTGGACTTTTGGTTTTTCCGGAAGCAGTTCCGATACTTTTTGCGCCAATTCAATGCCACTGCCTACGGCAACAATATCAATGTCTTTCTTGAAATCTCTCTCAAGGAGAAAATCCCTCACAAAACCTCCAATCACATAACTTTCGATCTGAAGTTCTTTAGAAGCTTGAGAAATGATTTGAAAAATGTTGTTATTTAAAGAAGTTTTATAATTCATTTTAAAAGGGCTTCAACTTCAATTTTTAATTGTGGTAAGTGATTGATTTTTATTGCCCAAACGATAGAATCGTCAATTGAGTCATAAGCATGAACTAAACGATTTCTGAAATTTATAATTTCTTTGGAGTGAGAAAGTTCTATGACTTCTATATTTTTAATTTTATTGGTTATTTCACCAATAATTATTAACTGTCTTTCAACAGCACTTTTGGTTTTGAAATCCCGTTCATAATCAGAAAATGTAATAGTATTGCCCAAAAAATCATCAATCAATTCAATTGAAATTATTATGTCAACCAAATATTTTTTAGTTTTTTCTGTCATAAATTAATTGAATATTTGCTTCGATAGATTTTTTCAGAATAGGATTTTTTACATTTATAGAAGTCAATAAATCAACTTTTCTTTGGAAAATACTTTCTAATTCGGACCAAGTTTTCATTAAAATTTCTCCTTTTAGGATTGGGTTTTTTTCTTCAATTTCTATAATTAAATCAACGTCACTTTTTTTAGAGAAATCAGCAGTTAAAGCCGACCCAAAAAGGTATAATTTTTCCACCTTATTTTCTAAGCAAAGTTGTTCAACAGCGAATGCTTTATTCTGAAATATTGAGGGTAGATTTAACATAAATTCATTTTTTTTCAAAGTTACAAAAAAACTATTTTCTAATTACTTTTACCTGCGAATCATTCGTCAATTTTATGATTGTAGATGGTTTTCCAGCAATTTTATCTTGGTGCAAATTTACAACATAATCCACACCTTTTATTATTTCTGGACTAATAGCTGCGAAGGCAATAGGAGTGGGCTGTCCCGAGATATTTGCCGATGTGGAAACCAATGGTTTTTTCATTTTTTCCATTAATTTGAAACAGAAAGGCTCTTTGACGATTCGGATTCCTAAAGTATTATCGGAGGCAATTAAATTGAGGGCTACGTTTCTGGGTTTATCCAAAATTAGAGTCGTGGGTTTTTCAGACAAATCCATTATTTGCCAAGCTACTTCTGGAATGTCTTTGAAAACATTATATATCATTTTTTCGCCATTCATTAAGCAAATCATCGATTGTGTTTCGGCCCGTTGTTTTAGTTTATAGATTTTGGCAACAGCATCAGCATTGGTGGCATCGCAGCCAATTCCCCAAACAGTATCTGTTGGGTAGAGGATAATTCCACCTTCTTTAATTATTTCAAATGCTTTGTGAATTTCTTCGTTGATGTCCATAACAAATATTTAATGAGTCACAAAGATATTTATTTGGATTCAAAATATAGGGTACAATTTTTTTTAAGATTTAGGAAATTTTTTAGTTAAATGAAATAATCAAAAATTGAATTCAAGCTTTTCAAAGCAAATATTGAAAGTCAGTTAGAAAAGTGTATGACTTGTAAAATAAAATAAACGCTCATAACAGAAAATTATAATTCTGTTACAAGCGTTTATTTATAAGAAAAGAGCATAAGTTAAAATGAATGAAGATTTATAATAACCTTTGCTCTTCGGGATGATTCTTTTTTTCTTTTATCTTCTTAGTATAGAATATATCTCATCCTTTAAATGAAGAATTTTTACTTTTAATTCTTTCAAATGTTCATCGGTTGTTACAACTTCATCTGTCTTAATTAAAGATACCTCGTGCTTTACTTTAAGATATTCTTCGAATAATGCTGCAAAATGATCATTTTCAGTTATTAATTTCTCAATTTTTTCCTGAACATCAGGAGATACGTGTAGCAAATCTTGGTTTTCCATGTTATATTAGAATTAATTAATAATTAATGACAATTCGGACTTGATTGAACAAACAAACTCATATCGGATGGAGATATGTATGGAATGCCAAGTCCTAACCCTCTAAAGATAAACAATATTCCGATAATAACCGCAACAAAAGGGATGATTTTTTGAATTTTATTTCGAACAGGAATTGTTAGAAATGAATTGATATAAATCACGCTGCTCATCACAGGAACAGTTCCTAGTCCGAACAAAATCATATATAAAATGCCGTAAAATTCGTTTTGCATAGCGATGGCTCCAAAAAGCGCTACGTAAACCATTCCGCACGGCAGAAAACCATTCAATAAGCCAATGGTAAACAACGATTTATAACTCTTGTTCTTGAATTGACTTCCTAAAGTGGTCTTGATCTTAGAAATTAATTTGAAAACGGGTTTTGAAAAATTATATTTTGCAAAAACTTTCTCAGGAATCAATATGACCACAATCATTGCCACACCAATAAAAATTGACATTTTTTGTTGAAATCCAGCCAAATACAAACCCCTTCCCAGTAATCCGAAAATTAAACCGATAGAGGCATAAGCAGTCAAACGACCTATGTGATAGGTAAGTATTTGAGTGACTTTATTCGCTTGATTTTCTCTATCAACAGGTAACATCATAGCAATGGGACCACACATTCCGATGCAGTGAAAACTACTGATTAAACCGAAGATGAAAGCGGTAAATAGCATTTTTAAGTTTGCAGTTAGAAGTTAGGGGTTATGAGTTAGGGATTAGGAGTTTAAAAAGTTTAAGAGTTTAAAGGTTTTCTGCAATCAGCAATCTAAAATCTAAAATCTACATGCCAATCTACAATCTGCAATCAAAAATTAGTTATTCAACATTACAGGCATAACCAGCATTGTCACGGTTTCACCTTCTTCTAAACCATCAGCAGGTGTAAGAATTCCGGCTCTGTTTGGCAACGACATTTCAAGCATAATCATATCCGATTGTAAGTTGGTCAACATTTCTGTCAAGAAACGGGAGTTATAGCCAATTTGCATATCATCTCCCTGATAATCACAAGTCAAACGCTCTTCGGCTTTGTTAGAATAATCAATATCTTCAGCAGAAATATTCAGTTCGGCACCGGCAATTTTCAAACGAATTTGGTGTGTTGTTTTGTTAGAGAAAATCGCAACACGACGAACAGAATTCAAGAATTGTGTTCTGTCAATCATCAATTTGTTTGGGTTTTCTTTTGGAATAACCGCTTCGTAGTTTGGATATTTTCCGTCAATCAAACGACACATTAAAATGTAATTATCGAAAGAAAAAGTAGCATTCGAATCGTTGTATTCTATCTTCACTTCAGCATCCGAAACAACCAAAATATTTTTCAAAATATTCAAAGGTTTCTTTGGCATAATGAAATCAGCCACTTGCGAAGCCGTTACATCAGTACGGGCATATTTTACCAATTTGTGCGCATCTGTCGCCACAAAGATTAAACCATCTGGAGAAAATTGGAAGAAAACGCCCGACATAACTGGACGTAAATCATCGTTTCCAGCGGCAAAAATCGTTTTGCTAATGGCAGTTGCCAGAACATCAGCAGGAACTAAAGTTACCGAAGGTTCGTCTAAGTTTACCGATTTTGGAAACTCTTCTCCTGGGGCATAAGCCAAAGCATATTTACCAGAATTAGAACTAATTTCTATGGTGTTATTCTCTTCAACGGTAAAAGTCAAGGGTTGTTCTGGAAAGGTTTTAAGGATTTCCAAAAGTAATTTGGCAGGAACAGCAACGCTTCCTTTGCTGGTAGAATCAATGTCTAAAGTTGCGGACATTGTAGTTTCTAAATCCGAAGCTGAAACTGTTAAAGTTTGATGATTTAATTCAAAAAGGAAGTTGTCTAAAATGGGTAGCGTATTACTACTGTTGATAACATTTCCTAAAACTTGTAATTGTTTTAATAAGTACGAACTCGATACTATAAATTTCATAAGAAGATTATATTTGTTTGTTTATTGCAATTTTATAATGTTTACAAATATATCGTAAACTATCCTAAGAATGAAACTTTTTTATTAACATTAGTTAGCGTATTTTTTCTTTCTAAGAAAGGTAAAAACCACTCCAAAAAGCCCTAAAATTAGCAGTGGAAACCCGATAGTTAGGATTTGTGTTGTGGTATAACTTTCGTAAACTTTTTCTTTATCCAATAAAGGCAAATCGAGGTCTTTGCTTCGAATGTTAATAAGTCCGTTGTCATCCAATAAATAATTGACACAATTCATCAAAAAATCCTTATTGTCATACAAATTTCCAGAGCGTTGGTCGTAACCCAATTCTACAGGTTGAAAGTTTTTATCCAATTGGTTTCGAATCAAATCGCCGTCTGAAATTACAATCATTTTATTGAATTTGCCAATGGGTTGAAATGTTTTCTGGTCAAAAGGCAAAACCCTATTTTCGAACATCGAATGAAATGAACCTTCCAACAAAACCGAAAGCGGAATATTTCCAGTATTCAAATAATGATTGGGAGAAGTTTCTTCTTCGACTATATTCAAATTAATTTCAATAGGTGAACCAATTCTCTTTGAATATTTTGAAGATTGTAACAAAACTGTTTTCTTAATTCCATTCTTCAACGTATCGATTCCATTGGCAAAATCGAATTTAATGCCACCCAAATTTTTCACAATGGAATGTTGGCTAATGGGATAAACCTGTGGTGCAAATTTCCAATTGAATTCCTGATATTGCGTGGCACTTCCTTGTTCGCCAGTAGCCAATTTTATTGGGCTTCCTTGTTCATCTTTAACCAAATCAGGGTTAATTCTAAAGCCGTATTTAAAGAACATATCGTTCAAATTCAAATCTCTCGGAAAGGCTAAAGTTGAACCATAATCATTGTATAAACTTTCCATTTCCATATTCACTTGATCGATAAGCCAGATTGTTTTTCCACCATTAACGATGAATTGATCCAAGACTTGTTTCTCTGAATCTGTAAATGTTTCAGTAGGTTTGGCAATAATCGCCAAGTCATATTTTTGCAAAGCGTTCAAACTTCCTGTTGGGTTTTTCGCCACCGAATCCAAGGTAAATGGTCCAATGTGATAACTTTCCCGAACCTGCATCAGAAATTTGGCAATTTGAACCTCTTGCAATTCGCCGTTTCCTTTGATTATCGCTACTTTTTTCTGTTTATCTTTGGTGATTTTGTTGATGGCATCGGCAATGGAATATTCCAAATGTTGTACTGAACCAATCACTTTTTCGGTGGTCGAAGCACCCATAATATTTTTCAACAATGGAATATTGACTTCCTTGTTGTTGTAAACCGCAATCGCCCAAGGAAAAACCATTTCCTGCGATTGTTTTCCTTTGTCGTCAACAGTGATGTTTATTGGCGTGAGCCCTTTGAAATATAAGTTTTTAATGTTGTCAATACTTTCGTCTTCGTTTTCCAAAGGATCTACGAATTCGAAAATTATATTCTTATTATACGCCTGAAATTCTTCGAATAAATCTTTGGTTTCGCTTTGCAAACGCTTGAATGCAGCGGGTAAATCGCCTTGCAAATAAATTTTTACCGACAACGGATTTTGCACTTGCTTGATGATGTTCAATGAAGTAGTTGAAAGCGTGTATCTTTTGTCTTTAGTCAAATCAAAACGGTGGAAAAAATAATTGCTAATTACATTTAAAACCAGTAAAAAGGCAATAAGAATCCCTAACGATTGGATGTTTTTTTTCTTGGAAGTGGTCATTACGATTTAATGGATTTTAAATTATAAACGGTAATCGAAAGAAACAAGACCGTGATGCTCACAAAATAAACAACATCGCGAGTGTCGATTACACCACGACTCATACTTTTGAAATGATCTTGCATTCCTATGCTGGAAATTAAACCTTGAAAACTAGGAACAATCGTTGCCACACTTTCGAAACCAAAATAAAAGAAAAAACACAAAAACACCGACACAATAAAAGCCACAATCTGATTTTCGGATAGGGTAGAAGTGAAGATTCCGATAGCGGAATAGGCCGCAATAAGAAACAATAGTCCAAAATAAGAACCCATTGTGCTGCCCATATCAATATTGCCTTCGGGCGAACCTAAACCAGAAATGACCCAAACATAAATAAATGTGGGAACAATCGCCATAACAATCAACAACATCGAACCTAGAAATTTTCCGTTCACGATTTGCCAAATACTCAATGGTTTTGTCAACAACAATTCCAATGTTCCCTGCTTTTTCTCATCCGAAAAACTGCGCATCGTCACAGCAGGAATCAGGAAAATGAGAATCCAAGGTGCCAAACCAAAAAACGGACTCAAATCGGCAAAACCGCTGTTCAAAATATTGTATTCTCCTTCGAAAACCCAAAGGAATAATCCATTCCCAATCAGGAAAACGGCAATCACCAAATAACCGATTGGTGAACCAAAAAAGGATTTTATTTCTCTTACTACTATTGATTTCATATTGTCATTGCGAGGAACGAAGCAATCTCATTCCGTTTATAGTTTGTTGTTTATTTTTGAAAGACTGACCACTAATTATTGTAAACTAACTAATTTATCTAAGCTCCAAGCTTCAGGTTTGCCATTGAACAACTTTTTTGTGAATTCCCAAACTTCATTAAAAAGCTCCGATTTTCTGTAATTTTCCAAGTCTTCTTCGGTTTCCCAATAACTGTACGTAAAGAAAATACAAGGATTGTTTTTGTCTTGATACAGATCCAATAAACGGTTTCCCGGCACGTTTCGTATTTTGTCTTTTACAATTTCAAAGTTTTCCAAAAAAGCTGGAATATTTTCCAAGTGAAAGGACATTTTTACTATTCTTATGAACATTAATTTTGGTTTAAGAGTTTAAAGGTTTAAAATTGTTCTTACGAAACAATTTTTAAACAACTTTAAACAATTTTAAACAAATTTAATCATTATAACATCCCTATAATTCAACCCCAACAAGCTATTGGCTGAGCCAAATTTTGTTGGATTACTTTTGAAAATGGCAATTTCTAAAAAACCTGCTTCGTTGAAAATCGCTAATTTTTCACCTTCATAATTCTTGAGAGGATATTTGGCGGAGCTTGCAATCGCGGAATAATTGGGCAAAATGGTTTTAATGTTTTTGGTGCGCATTACGACTTCATATGGTCTTCCTTTGGCGACTTCCAGAAATTGTTTCTTGGAAATATTCGTTACCGCATTCCCAAAATGGTCAATATAAATCACATAGCCTTTTATAGAACTTCCATCATTGGCAGTAACAGCTTGTAATTCTGTTACTTGTTTGATGGTTTTTATTTCTTTGCCAATCACGTTCAGCAAACCGCCTTTAGCAATATGACAAGCGACTTTGACGAAAACATCCAAATCGGTGGCGTCACTTGGCAAACGATCGTGAATGTTGATAGTCACTATTTTTTGGGGCACAATTTTTTGCGTCAGCATACTCAAAATACCATTATCGGCGGCAATAAAATAATGATCATTCCATTGCATCACGATATGTTGGTTTTCTTTGTTGAATTCCATATCCACACCAATGAGATGCACGGTACCTTTTGGAAAACTCGAATAAGCCGCTCCAATGATGTAACTTGCTTCTACTGTGTTGAATGCATCAATATGGTGCGAAATATCAATAATAGTAGCCTCGGAATACTCGGAGATAATTTTCCCTTTCAAAGCGCCAACAAAGTGGTCTTTCAAGCCGTAATCGGTGGTAAGGGTAATTATTGACATAAAATTGTTTATAAATAAAAAGCGAATGCAAGCTAAAACTCATTAAATTTGAGAAATGCAAAGCTAATAATTATCAGCGATTAATTAATAATTTAAACTATACCATTTGAACGAAAGAATCATCGAGCTCATAGACATCGCTCCAAAAGATTTTTGGGGCGCTCAAGACTCTCATCTTGAAATGATTAAAAAGTATTATCCCAAACTGAAAATTGTAGCTCGAGGAACGACCCTGAAGGCTTTTGGCGAAAAAGAAGTCCTCGATGAGTTTGAAAATCGCTTCAACCGCTTGATGCTTCATTTTACCCGTTACAACAACATCGACGATAATGTAATCGACCGCGTGTTGCAAAGTACCATTCAAGAAGATGCCAAAGGTTTTGGTCACGACAAAATTTTGGTTCACGGTGTGGGCGGAAAAATCATCAAAGCAATGACGCCCAATCAGCAGTTGTTGGTCGATACAATGAACAAAAACGATATGGTTTTTGCTGTTGGTCCTGCTGGAACAGGGAAAACCTACACAGGTGTGGCTATGGCAGTAAAAGCCTTGAAAGAAAAACAAGTCAAACGAATTATTTTGACTCGTCCTGCTGTTGAAGCTGGTGAAAATCTTGGGTTTTTGCCCGGTGATATGAAGGAAAAACTAGATCCGTATATGCAACCTTTGTATGATGCTTTGCGCGATATGTTGCCCAACGAAAAACTAGAAGATCATATTGCAAAAGGAATTATCCAAATTGCACCCTTGGCATTTATGCGAGGGCGAACCTTAGACAATGCTTTTGTCATTCTCGACGAAGCCCAAAACACCACCCATTCGCAAATGAAAATGTTCCTGACGCGTATGGGTAAAAACGCCAAGTTTATGATTACTGGCGATCCCGGTCAAGTCGATTTGCCAAGACGAACCATTTCTGGTTTGAAAGAAGCGATTTTGGTTTTGAAAGATGTTGAAGGAATTGGAATCATTTATCTTGACGACAAAGATATTGTTCGCCATCGCTTGGTCAAAAAAGTGATTGATGCGTACAAACAGATAGAGAATCACGATTAATTTGATAGGTATAGGCGTTTAGGTCG
>DMHA01000335.1 GCA_003449615.1 Flavobacterium sp. | reverse complement strand
AGCCTTAAACCGCCTTTTCTACAAACTACTGTTATGCCTTCGGTTTTTTTATACGGTTTAATTTCCGCACCGTTTTTAAGTCAGAAACACAAATTAAATTTTAATACTATGTCACAAACTGCATCAGGTCATTACAGAGTTCAAAAATGGTACAACAAACAGATTTTTCCATTAATTCCAGTAATTGATATTAAAAAAGAAAACGAAAATAACACAAGTGGATTTAGTTTCAGATGGTTATTTTTTACATTTTGGTCATTAGATTCTTTTCAATTTGAGCTTTCATTTAATATTGATACTCATTGGGGGATTGGTTTTACTTTCTTATTACCTTATTTACGAGGTGTAATTGCTATTCCGTGTCCTGAAAAATTAGGTTTTTGGTTTGATAGAACTTTTAGCCGTAAAGTTCGGTTGAACTGAGGCATAACGTCACGCCGCTTTGAGATGGTGGGGAAAAAATAAGCCTAAACTTTCGGTTGATGACTGAATTTTAAAATACAAAATGGAGTTTCAGCTTATAACCGAAACCCCACTATATCAAAACGGCTGTTGGCGGTTCGTTGTTTTTCCACTGCTTTATTTCAATTTCTTCATTGCGCTACTTTCCGACAGAGATTTCATTTGAGCAATAGCAACTTTGTTGAGTTGGATAAGCCGTTCGTTTTGCGGTAAGTTTTGTTGAATAAGTAAAGCATTTATACTTTCCATATTACTCAGCACAACTAATTGTACAATTGTCGCATAATCTCTTATGTTTCCGTTTTTATCGGTATTGGTTTCTCTCCATTCTTTAGCTGTTATTCCGAAAAGTGCAACATTCAATAAATCCGCTTCATTGGCGTACACAAAACTTGCTTGTTGTTTCGTGATTTCTTTCGGGATTAGGTTTTCTTTGATTGCGGCTGTATGGATTTGGTAATTCACTTTTGCTAAAGTTCGTTGTAAGTTCCATTCTAATTTAAGACGACTGTTTTCATCATCTTTTAGTCGTTGAAATTCGTTGACTAAATAAATCTGAAATTCAGGACTTAACCACATTGCGAAGTGAAAAGCAATGTCTTTGTGTGCAAAAGTACCTCCGTAACGTCCAGCTTTAACAATCATTCCAATCGACTTTGCACGGCCAATCCATTGTCCTACAGACATTATGAACCTGTTTGTTCCTGCTTCTTGTCCAATTACCCCGAATTCGGGGTAATTAAAATTAGGGTTATTGATTTTCTCCCAAACACCCAAATATTCCAATGTGTTTTTATTGGATATCCATTTTCCAATTAGTCCACTTCCTTCCCGAAAAGAAGTCGTCATATCAGTCAAGCTGATATAGTCAGTTTCATTTTGATGAATAACTGTAATTGTGGATTCGTTGACGTTTAATGTTCTTCCTTTTGCCATATTTTATCTCTTGTGAGCGACAAATTTACAAAAATGTATGAGCTAAATTAACCTTGGTCATCTAAATAATCCTGCCAAATTTCTTCCCATTCATTTCTGTGAGCTTCCGCTGATGAATAGGTAAAATAATCAACTTCAGTTTTTTCGTTATATTCTTGTTTTTCATATTTTCCAGTTGAAGGATTTTGAATATAACCAAAACGTGATTTATGCTCAACAGTCATTACACTTGTTTTCCCTAAATCAGAATTTGTTTGTAATTTAAAACACTTTATTGTTGCTAAATTTAAAGTTACTCCGCCGTGGGTAACTACTCGTGGTGAATCCATATTTTTTTAGTTATTGTTTAGTCCAAATGTTCTTGCTCCAAGTTTGTTCTTGAAAAGATGTTCCTTTTTAATTGCCTCGTCTGCAGTTATTGTTCGGGGCAACAGCATTAAAATTGAAAACTGAAAATTGTTTCCGTAGTTTAGATTGTTTTCAACCAATTCTTTTAGCGTTTTGTTGTTTCCGTGTCCGTTTGTTGAAACATAACTTTTCCAACGTCCCCAAATTCCTTCTTCGCCATATGCCGAACCAACGTAAAGTTTTCCTGTGTTTGTGTCGCTTATCAAATAGATGCCTTTGGTTACAGAAAGCATTTTTTTCCAATCGCTATATTGTTTTGTGACAATTTCTTTTAGTTCGGCAAAGTTTAGAATGAAATCGAAATAATCTGTGAATTGCTTGTAATGAAGTCCTGGGTGAATTTCGATAACTTCCATTTCATTTTTTATCCATTGATGCCAAGAGATTGCATTTTCCCACCGAATAATTACACGTTCTTTTAAGTCGTTAAACTGTTCTTTGACTTCTTCCATTTCATATTCAAAATGGTCGTCTGCAATTTTTTGTCTATTTGTAACTTGATAAACACCTATAAACCGCGACATTACTCCTTCTTCTCCAACAAAAGAAATAATGAAATCAACTCCGTTGAAAACGTCTTTTGATTGTGAGTTTTGGTAGGCTAAAAATTCAGGCAAGTTGGTTCTATATAAATTGTATAAATCTTGTCTGCTGTCTTTGTGTCTTATAAGTTTGACTTTTGCATTTTTGTCCAGTCCTCGATTGTAAAGTAATTCTTGAATTGTTATCATTTTATTGAGTATATGATAGTTATTGAATTGAGAAATTTTTTAATTTCAATAATTCTCCAATATGTATCTGACTAATTTATCGCCATTAAATTGTGTATTTGTGTAATCGTTCATACTGTCGATGTTCATAAAAAGAGAAGATTCATTTCTGCCAAAAAATTTTAAATGTCCTTTGAAAAATAAATCTCTTTGTTCTTTATTTGTGAGAACTGCGGATAGTTGTTGTTTCAGTAGATTTTTGTTTACAATATTAGGATTGTTATCAAAAATCGTATTGAAAATATTTACGTAGCCAAGTTTGCTATATGGTGAAAAATCATCTACTATTTCTATACAAGCGGAAATATAATTTTTAACATTAAGATTGACATCTTTCGGATTAGTATTTGGTTTACTATCTGTTTCTGTTTTATTTTCGATAAACTCCGAGGAACTTTCTCTATATATGGTGTGTGCTTTTTTTATACTTTTTGTTTTGAGATAATTATCATTGTTTGATACAACTTTGTATTTGTACTCCATAAGGTCGCAGTCTTTTTTTCGTAATTCCTTTTTTTTCTTATCAACAAGTTTGTATTCGCTTCCAATTGATTTAAAATCGTTGTTGTAATATTCAGTTTTTGTTTCGTATGTGATTTCTTCACAACCTGAATTAAACTCATTAGTTTGTTTCTCAAAAGCAAAAGTTTTACCGTTTTTATCGAAATAGTGATTTAGTGCAACAAACCAATCACCACTTTCACTATTAGGAATTTCACAAGCATATATTATGTGCCCTGTTTTATCTTTAACTATGTTAAATGTAGTTTCAACATCTTCTGGAAAAATTTCATTTGCTATTTGAAATAAATCAGAACGGTCAATTCGTTTTACCAAAATAGTAAGATTTTTAGGGTTTTGTGAAACGAAAGAATCTATTTCTATTTTTTTTCGTTTTAGAATATCAAGCGGATTAACCTCTGTTAACGTTTCGGTTGTCAAAGTGTCATTGACGATATTTGTTTCTTTTGTTGTTTCTGCTTGATTGTTTTTACACGACGCTGCAAAAATTGTCGCCACAAAAATTAGAACACTGAAAAAAATCTTCTTCATACATTTTTATTTAAAAATATGTTTGGCAATTAAGTTGTGTCTAATTTGTAAATTTAATTTCTACCTATTCGGTTCGTTACAATGACCGCCAACTTATATATAAGCGATACAAACCTTCATACATACCCCAAAAAAAAGGCAAATTATCAAAGCTATATTTCGCATTATATTTCCAACAAATATAATAATTTTTTCTTACAAAATCCTCGATAGTCTTTTTAAATAAAAAGAAAACAACCCCTACCCCCGCTTTGCCATTTCCTTATAGACCTCGAGCTGTATTTTCATTTCTTTTATTTGTTCGTTTTGCTCGTTGAGTACTTGAATCTGTGACTCAAGCGAAAGTGAACCTGTCTGCCGACAGGCTGGCTGAAGAAGCAAATCTGTGTCAAATTCTTATTAGCACTTAATTATTAAGTTTATTTTTAACAATTCATTGTTATTCCCATTAAAAATAGTATTTTGCAATACCAAAAAACGCAATTCATTAACAAAAACAAATGATTCAAGATATTTCATTGGGATTACTCCAAACCTACAAAGAGAAAATCAATACTTATGACGAAGTTCTTGACCAAAATGGTCAGGTAAAGCCCTACTGGCAAGGGCTTTTTGATACTTTGGAATCTATTGGAATTGATGAATTACAATTGCGAAATCAAGAAATTGTAAAAAAATTAAAGGAAAACGGAGTAACATATAACGTTTATGACTCGAATAAAGAATCCAATCGGGCGTGGAAACTGGATCCAATTCCGTTTCTAATTCACGAATCGGAATGGAAAACCATCGAAAAAGGTTTGCAACAAAGAGCCCGTTTGTTGGATTTGATTTTGAAAGATTTATATGGACCTCAATTATTAATAAAAAACACGATTATTCCTGCCGAATTGGTCTTTGATAATTCGGGTTTTCTATTGCCTTGTTTTGATATTACGCAAAAATTGAACAAACAATTGCTCAATTATGCCGTTGATTTGGCTCGAGGTCCTGACGGAAAAATGTGGTTGTTGGACAATCGAACTCAATCGCCTTCGGGAGCTGGATATGCACTTGAAAATAGAATCGTGATGAGTAAAGTTTTTCCAGAATTGAATAAAAAAATCTATCGAAAAAGACTTTCTCCTTATTTTAATCAATGGCAACAAACTGTTGATACACTTGATAATCACTCGAACGAAAATCCCAATGTGGTTTTCCTGACTCCCGGTCCTGGAAACGAAACCTATTTTGAACACGTCTATCTTTCGTCCTATCTTGGATATACATTGGTTCAAGGCAATGATTTGTTGGTTCGAGATGGTTTTGTTTGGCTCAAATCGATTGACCAATTGGAACGAGTAGATGTGATTATCAAACGATTGGACGACAATTGGTGCGACCCATTAGAACTAAGAAAAGATTCTTTGCTTGGGGTTCCTGGTTTACTTCAAGTTATTCGTTTGGGAAATATTTCGGTTATAAATCCTCCCGGAACCAGTATTTTAGAAAATTATGGCTTGATGGCTTTTATGCAAAATGCCTGTAAGTTTTTATTAAACGAACCACTATTAATGCCTTCGGTAGCGACTTGGTGGTGCGGACAAACCAAAGAATTACATTTTGTTTTAGAAAATTTACCCAAATTAATCATTAAAAAAACCAATCGGAAACAAAATTTTAGATCCATTTATGGTCGTTTGTTGAATGAGATTGAACTCGAAGATTTAAAAAATCTGATACTCAAAAGTCCAAAAGATTTTGTTGCCCAAGAAGAAGTCAGTCTATCGACTACACCAGCATTTATTAATGGAGTTATCGAACCACGATTTGCCGCTCTTCGCGCTTTTTTGATAGCAGATGGAGACGATTACAAAGTAATGCAGGGCGGTTTAACGCGAAGTTCGGCTGTCAAAGACAAGTTTGAAATATCAAACCGTTTTGGTGGAATATCAAAGGATACTTGGATTATTTCGGACTCCCCCATAACTTATCAAGAAAAATCTACAGAACGAAAATACACTGTCAACCAACTCAAAAATTCATTGACCAGTAGAAATGCTGAAAACTTATTTTGGGTGGGTCGCTTGTGCGAAAGAACAATGGCGTTGCGAAGTTTTTTGAAAATTATTTTGAATAGATTGAACGAAAACGTAACCAAACATGGCAACAAGCAACCCGATTTCTTAGTGGTTTTATTAAAAGCGTTAACACATCTCACACAAACCTATCCAGGATTTGTTGGAAAAGAACCCAAAGAAGGAGAGGTATTTGACAACGAAGCCATTTTTGAAGATCCCCTTTCCGAATTGCTCCTTTTGATTAATGACACAAAAAAACCAGGTTCTGTGGTCTATAACGTGCAATCGCTACTCAACACCATCAATCAAGTGAGCGAAAAGTGGAATCACGACACCCGACGCATCATCAACTTGGTGGAAGACAGTTTTTTTGCACTTAAAAATACCAACACAACCAATATCAATTCTGTCAACCACGGTTTAGATAAATTGCATATTCGCCTTTTTTCATTCTATGGCAATATTTACGAAACATTACCTCGGGACAATGGTTTTTATCTATTAGAAACTGGTAAAAATGTAGAGCGAATTTTATCTTTACTGTCAGTTTTTCGTTCGACTTTGAATTTTAAAAAACCCGAAGAAGAAGAGGCACTTTTGATGGAAGCTATCCTGGAAAACCATCATTTATTGGCACAATATCGAAATATTTACAAATCGCATTTAAGTTTGAAAGCGGTTATCAATATGGTTTTTTTAGAAAAAAACTTGCCTTACACACTTTCCTATTTGCTTGATACCCTTTCGTATTATCTTTCTAAACTGCCCAAAACCAATGATCCAAACCGATTGAGTATTGCCGAAAAATCAGTTTTGGAAGCGAGTACAATAGTGAAAATAATTGATGCCGATAATTTGATACAAGTGGATGAGGAAACTCAATTTCGCACTGAATTAGACGAAACCTTATCCAAAGTTTTTGAACATATTTGTAATGTTTCCAATAATTTATCGAGTTTGTATTTCAACCATTCTGTGATGCAACATTCGGCATTTGATACACCAGAAAATATCGATACTGATGAAATTTAAGTTAAAACACCAAACACTTTATACCTACATAAATGAAGTGCATAATTACCAAAGTATTTTGTGTTTGCAACCTCGAAATTCTGTCAAACAAATTTGCAATAATTTCAAATTGGAAATTGAACCAAAACCATCAAAAATTTATTCAAGAACGGATTATTTTGGAAACATCCAACATTATTTTTCGCTTCACGAATCGCATAAATCACTAAAAGTAACTGTTTCTAGCGAGATAGAAGTGTTGAATAATTTAGTACAACCTTTAAATCCAATTAGTTGCGAGGAAGCTAGAATAAAATTCAAAACGAATCACGATTTGAAAATTGAAGTTTTGCAATACCAACTACCAAGTCAATTCATCAGTTGGGATGACGAAATTATTGCTTTTGCAGAAACTTGCTTACTTCCCAATACTTCACTTTTTGAGGCGGTTTTGGATTTAATCAAGAAAATATATACCGAATTTCAGTTCAAATCGGGTGCAACCAATGTCAATACGCCACTAAAAACTGTCCTAAAAGAGCGAAAAGGCGTTTGCCAAGATTTCTCACATTTGGCGATTGCCAGTTTGCGAAGCGTTGGTATTCCAGCCAAATATGTGAGCGGTTACATAGAAACTTTGCCACCAAAAGGCAAACCCAAACTCGAAGGTTCCGACGCTTCACACGCTTGGATTTCGGTTTATATTCCAGAAATGGGTTGGTGCGAATTTGACCCTACCAACAATATGATTCCGCAACAACGTCATATTGTAACGGCCTACGGAAGAGATTTTGCAGATGTTTCGCCACTAAAAGGAATTATTTTTAGTTCAGGAGAGCATAAAGTGAAGGTAGAAGTAGATGTGGTGCCTGTGGTTTAAAACCATAAATTTTATAACAATTTCACAATATGTTACAACTTGATTTTTGGCGATTTACATAACTTTGCTGCCTATAGTCGCCAAATATTACATTAAATTCTAATTAAACACACCATCAAAAAACTCCCTCTTTTAACCCCAAGAAAAGCTTCTCTAATTGATTTAGAAACGGCTAACAAACTATTTGCTGAAATTATGCAATTAGGAATTCCTTTTGGGTATCAACAAGCCAATTGTCATAATATTTCACATTATATCCGAACGTTTTTAGAATCTAAAGGCTATCAATGTGGCAAAATATGGGCTTTTGCTCCTGTGGTCTATTCTATGAATAGTTCACGATTAATCACTTTCGTCGATAAAAAAAATGTTTCGCCAACTGGAAAAATAGATTGGGGCTATCACGTGGCGCCTATTCTTCAGGTTCGAATAGGCAATAAGGTGCGTAAAATGGTTATCGACCCGGGATTGTTCCCAAAAAATATAGTGCGTTATCGCACTTGGTTGGCGAAACTCAGAACCCGCAAATTGATTTATTTAATAATGGATTCTGAATGGTATTTATATAATTCCTCGATGATTACCAATTCGCAAATTCAATACAATTCTAATGATTTTTCAGAACCTATAAAGCCCAATGTTCAGTTACCCGATTGGTTTTCAGACAAATTGATTACGGATTTTTTCAAATACGAAGAGGAAGCTTTAGAACAACATTGGATAGAAAAAGGATTGGCAATTAATGAAACTGCAATGGCATTTTATAATGCAGAAATCAAGCCGATTCTTCATTGTAAAAAACAGCTCGATTTGCTTACTGATTATAAAATGTTGGTAGGAAATGTATTCAATTTTGAAACCATTTTCAGGGACAACAATTGGAATTATGAAATGGATGATCATTTTCAGTTCAAGCATCAAAATATCATTGCCAAATATAGAGAAATCTATTTTTTGAATCTACAAAAATGGCAAGAGTCTTTGGCTTCAATAAATGAAACTATTCTATTAAAAAAAAGAAAAAAATAGTCGAAATTTAAAAAAACTACATTCTCTCGGGAACCTCAATTCCCAATAATTGAAAAGCTAATGCAATGGTATCGGCCACTTTTTTTGAAAGTTGTACTCGGAATATTTTCTTCTCAAAATCTTCTTCGCCCAAAATAGAAACAGCCTGGTAAAACGAATTGTATTCACGAACCAAATCATAAGTATAATTGGCAATCAAAGCTGGACTATGATTTTGAGCTGCGTTTTGAATGGCTTCGGGAAATAATTCGAGTTGTTTGATTAATTCCTTTTCTTTTTCGTGAAGTGAATTTATTTCTGATTGATTAGAAAAATCAAAGTTTGACTTTCGAATAATCGACTGGATTCTGGCATAAGTATATTGAATAAAAGAGCCAGTATTTCCTGCAAAATCAACCGATTCAGCTGGGTCAAAAAGGATTCGTTTTTTTGGATCGACTTTCAAAATGTAATATTTCAAAGCACCAAGACCAATAGTTTTATATAATTTCAATTTTTCCTCTTCTGAATAACCTTCCAGTTTTCCTAAATCTTCGGCAATTTTCTGAGCTGTGTCGGTCATTTCTTGCATTAAATCATCGGCATCGACAACAGTGCCTTCTCTGGATTTCATTTTTCCGGAAGGCAAATCGACCATTCCATAAGACAAATGATAGAGATTTTTAGACCATTCAAAACCCAGTTTTTTCAGAATTAGAAACAACACTTTAAAATGGTAATCTTGCTCATTGCCAACGGTATAAACCATTCCGCCCACATCTGGAAAATCTTTCACACGCTGAATGGCGGTTCCAATATCTTGGGTCATATACACTGCTGTTCCATCTGAACGCAAGACAATTTTCCGGTCTAAACCTTCGTCAGTCAAATCAATCCAAACCGAACCATCGGGGTCTTTTTCAAAAATTCCTTTTTCTAAACCAATTTTCACTACGTCTTTTCCCAATAAATAAGTGTTGCTTTCGTAGTAATATTGATCAAAATCGACGCCCAAATTTTTATAAGTTATGGCAAAACCATCATAAACCCATTGGTTCATTTTTTTCCAAAGTGCCATCACTTCTACATCTCCAGCTTCCCATTTCAAAAGCATTTCTTGGGCTTCTAGAATAATGGGCGCTTGTTTTTTGGCTTCGTCTTCGCTTTTCCCTTCAGCAATTAATTGATTGATTTCTTCTTTATAGGCTTTGTCAAAAGCTACATAATAATTCCCAACCAATTTATCTCCTTTCAATCCTGTTGATTCTGGAGTTTCTTGGTTTCCGAATTTTTGCCAAGCCAACATCGATTTGCAAATATGAATTCCACGGTCGTTGATGATTTGAGTTTTATAAACTTTTTTGCCCGAAGCCTTGATAATTTCGGCTACGGAATAGCCCAAAAGATTATTGCGAACGTGCCCCAAATGCAGCGGTTTGTTCGTGTTTGGTGAAGAGTATTCAACCATTATCGCTTTATAGTCAGGACTTTGAGTCACGAAACCGAATTTTTCTTCTTTTCTGATTTCGTTGAAAAAAGTCAAATAATATTCATCTGAAATCACGATATTCAAAAATCCAGACACCACATTAAAACGGCTCACTTCTGAAACATTTTCGACCAAATAATTTCCAATTTTATTGCCCAATTCAAGAGGATTACTTTTGATTTCTTTCAATAATGGAAAAATTACCATTGTAATATCGCCTTCAAACTCTTTGCGAGTGGTTTGAAATTCCACTTTGTTAATGGAAACATTAAAAATAGTTTGAACTGCTTTTGCTATTGGGGGAATAAGAATTTGTGATAAGGTCATTTTTGAACTAATTTTAAGGTTGCAAATATAGGAATTTCAACCCAAAATAGATTATTGTTTTGATTGAAATAATTTTCTTTTAAATCCGTTTAAGAAAAGTATATTTATTTTACTAATTAAAATTTACTCTATTTTTATTGTCAATTTCAACAGTAAAAGTAATATTTTTTTTAAATTTGTCGATAAAATCATATTTCTGTTTAATAAAAATCACAAATGAAAAAAATCATTTTACTATTAGTTTCACTTTTTGGGCTTGGATGTTTTTCACAGTCAATTGTTGTGGATACCAATAAATATACTATTGATGAATTAGTTAAGGATGTTTTAGTCCAAAAATTATGTGTTCCTGTAAATAGCATTAACTGGAGCACGGGAACAAAGTTTGGATCGACTAACGGAATTGGCTATTTTGAAAATACAAATCCTAATTTTCCGCTTTCGAGTGGCGTAATTTTGAGTACTGGAAATGTGATGAATGTGCCAGGTCCCAATACAACAGATTTGAATGATGGTAATGTTGCTTGGGGAAAAGATTCCGATTTAGAAGACGCACTTTTGAAGGCAGGAATCACTATGAAATCAACTAATGCAACGTTTTTAGAATTTGACTTTGTGCCTTTTTCACCCAACTTTGACTTTAAGTTTTTATTTGCTTCTGAAGAATACGGTACATTCCAATGTGATTTTTCGGATGCTTTTGCTTTTTTACTTACCAATAAATCAACTGGCACTACAACTAATTTAGCAGTTGTACCCAATTCAACCGACCCCATTTCGGTAGTGACCATTCGGAATTCATTGTATAACTCTTCTTGTACTTCTGTAAATGCAAACTATTTTGGCGTATTTAACGGAGGTTCTAATGCAGCAACATCGGCAACAAATTTTAACGGACAAACCGTTTTGATGAGTGCATCATCCAATTCCTTGATTCCCTTTACCACCTATCACATCAAACTGGTAATAGCGGACAGAGAAGATAATCAAGCTGATTCGGCAATTTTTTTAGGGGCAAATAGTTTCAATGTGGGACAAGATGTATTAGGTCCAGATTTAACTATTGCAAATAAAACTGCCATTTGTGACAAAGGCTCTCATACACTTGTTTCGGGATTAGATCCCACAATCTATTCTTTTGAGTGGACTTTTAACGGGAATTCCATTGGCGGAAACACACCTGATTTAACAGTAACCCAACCCGGAACTTATGGACTAACTTATACTATTATCTCATCAAAATGTATAGTAACAATAGATTTAATAAACGTTGAATTTAATAAACCAGTTGTAACTCCCGACCCTGTTGACTTACCTTTATGTAATTCAAGTCAAGCAAGTTATACTTTCAATTTGTCCTATAACACCCCAATAGTCAGTGTTCCTGGAAATCAAATTAGTTATCATGCCTCTATATTGGACGCTAATTCAAACAGTAATCCTTTGCCTAGTAGTTATACCATAAATTCTGGAAATTTTCCAGTACCTATTTGGGTTAGAATTGCAAACATTACCACCGGTTGTTTCATTACAAAGTCATTTGAATTAAAACTTACCCCTGCACCCATTGCCAACCAACCAACAAACCTTGTTAGATGCGAAACAACAATTGACTCAAAGAAAGCTAATTTCATTATTTCTTCACAAACCCCTAGTATTTTAGGAGGACAAGATCCAACAATATATAGTGTTTCCTATTACCGTTCTATTGCTGATGCCAATGCGGGAATTAATCCAATAAATATAGCTTTAGCCTATACTTCTGGTGGCGAAACAATAGTTGCAAAAGTTATTAATAAAATAGACCCAACTTGCTTTCAAATTACAAGTTTCGATTTAATTGTAAGACCAAGACCTACGTTAGACAAAATTCCTGACCAATATGTTTGCGTTAGCTATACACTTCCTGTACTAACAAACCCCGGCAATTATTATTCTGGACCAAACAGAGGCTTGCCAATGCTCTCCGCTGGTGACAAAATTACTAGTGACCAAACAATATATATATATTATGAAAATACAGGTACATTAGTTTGTTTTAATGAAACAAAGTTTAATGTTAAAATTGTAACATCCTTAGATCTTTCAGTAAAAGATCAAATAGCTTGTGATAGGTATTTATTGCCAAAATTAAATTATGATATTCGTTATTTTACAAAGCCCGGCGGACCAACTATTTCTGGCAATATCGAACTTTTTGGAGGAAGTACATCAATAACTACTTCACAAACAGTATATACCTATTTTGAATCAACTGATATAAATAGTTCTTGTCAGATACTTGAAGGTCAAATAGATATAACCATTAACAACACTCCAAAAGTTACAGGAGGTCCTTTTAAAGATGAGTTTGATTGCACGTCTTATAGTTTAATTCCAATGACTGTTGGTAATTATTACACCTTCGATACAACAACAGGTGTTTATACATTAGCCGTTTCGCCAATTACAAAAACAACTAAACTATATGTTTTTGCAACCAATGCAAGCTGTAAATCTCCAGATATTACATTTACAGTATGTATAGGGACTTTTAATTTGACTGATAAAAACGTATGTACGTCCTATAATTTGACTCCCGCACCAGTTGGCGAGTATCGAGATGCTCCAAATGGAGGCGGAAATATTATTCCTCCTGGACTAATTACCACTTCAAAAACAATATATACTTATGTTCCAGGAGCTATTTGCAACCCTGATAAGTTCACGATTACTACTAATGCACCGTTTCTAACCGAACCCTCAAACGAAACTCGTTGCGAAGGACAAGATTATTTATTATCTCCTCAAGTCGAAGGTGGAAAATATTACACCAAATCTGGAGGACCTTTAACTGCTGGAAATATAGAGTTAATTCCCAATGTTGACAAAATAACAACCAACACTCGTGTTTTTATATACAAACCCTCAACAACTTTGGTGGGTTGTTACAATGAAAAAAGTTTTTTGATTACTTTCAATAAAAGACCAATAATAGACTCTAGAGGGGATATAGGTCCTGAATGTAACTCCTATAAATTGACACCTTTAACTAATGGGAAATACTATGAAAATCCTAATGGCGTGGGACTTTTGCCTGATAATTATGAAGTTAAACAAACCAAAACCATATATATTTATGCTACCAATCCAAATGACTCAAGTTGTGATAAAGAAAGTTCATTTGTAGTTACAATAAATAACGTAATGGTTGACCCGGCTCCAGCCCAATTGTCTCATTGTGTAAGTTTTACTTTCCCTCCACTACCTACACCAGATAATTTTTATTATGATGCACCCGGAGGACCAAATGGTGTTGGGAATATTATCGCCCCCAATACAACAATATATGCCTTAATAAATGCCCCTATTTTAAAAACGTATTATGTCTATCACGAGGAAATAAGCAGAGGGAAAATTTGTCATAATGAAAATCCTTTTACCTTAATTGTTGCCCCAAAACCAGTTGCCAATGCTGTGGATCCATTAACAACTACAAAATGTGATAACTTTGGAGCAAACGATGGCATTTTTGAATTTAATTTGAAAGAAACGACTATTAGAAATGAAGTGTTGAAAGGACAAACTCCAGATGCTGATTTCACCTTAACGTTTTATAATTCAAAGGATGATGCCGAAAACACAAAAAATCCCATACCCAATCCTTCAACCTACCAAAATAAAAAACCGTTATCTGATTCGGTTTGGATAAGAGTGCAGAACAATACAGTACCCGTTTCTTGCTTTGATGTAACTGAATTAAAATTGAAAGTAAATCTTTTGCCCGAGCCTAAATTACAAGCCAATTATTACCTTTGTGAAGACTATAAAACGGGTACTATATTGAGTCCAGTTACTTTAGATACAGGTTTAAATACTTCCAATTATACATTTCAATGGACACTTGATGGGAAACCTTATGGAGGAAACACATTCTGGATTAAAACTACTCAAGAGGGTACTTACGAGGTAAAGGCAACAAATAAATCAACATTATGTCCAAAAACAGCTTCGGGAAGAGTGATTAAATATACTCCCTATTTAGAACTTATATACAGCGATGCTTTTGATAATCCAACTTTTGTTTCGGTAAATGTTTTGGGGTCTAATTCTGGGAATTATGAATACCAACTTGATAACCAGCCGTTTCAAGAAAGCAATATATTTATAAATGTATCCCCTGGTAATCATATCATTTCTGCACGAGACAAAGACGGACATTGCAACCCTGCTCCATTAAATGTAGCAATCATCAATTATCCTAAATTTTTTACCCCAAATGGAGATCGACATAATGAAACTTGGAATATTCCTCATTTAGCCTTGATTTATCCTAATGCACCAATACATATTTATGACCGTTACGGAAAATTACTCAAAAAAATTTCGCCTTCAACTGAGGGTTGGGACGGAATTTTTAATGGACAACCCCTTCCATCGGATGATTATTGGTTTACAGTAGAATATGACGAAAAAGGAACTTCCAAAATATTCAAATCACATTTTGCTTTGAAGAGGTGAAAAAGATGGCAGTTAGCAGGTAGCAGTTGGCAGTTGGCAGGTAGCAGGTAGCAGAGAAA
>DMHA01000337.1:963-8206 GCA_003449615.1 Flavobacterium sp. | reverse complement strand
TCAAAAATTACATTTTTTCCTTGGTCCCAAATTCGTTCTATTTCGCTTTTCAGCGTTCCGTAAAAATTATCGCGATAGACCTCTTCCCACTCTACAAAATCTTCATTTTTGATGTGTTTTTTAAACTCCTCCAACGACATAAAATAGTAATCTTTTCCGTTTACTTCTTCTGCTCTTGCCAAACGTGTTGCTGCCGAAATGGAAAACTCCAAATTCAGGTCTTCTTTTCCTAATAAATGCCTCACGATAGTAGTTTTGCCAGAACCCGATGGCGCCGAAAACACTATTAATTTTCCTTTTTTCATTTGTTATAAATCAAAAATTGTTAGATTAATAAAATTCAATAAATTACGGGTAGCTGTTGCATTCATTCCATCTTGGAATTTTGGTTATAGATTCTTTGAATTTCTTTTTTAAGCACCTCTTCGGTGGGCAAATACAATTGGTATTTACTGGCAACAATAGTGTTGTTGTTTTCGGGCAGGGATATTTTTACCATAGCGTCGTTTTTATCGGCACATAAAAGGATGCCTATTGTCGGGTTTTCAAAATCTTGTTTTTCAAATCTATCATAATAATTGACATACATTTGCATTTGCCCAAGATCTTGATGGGTGATTTTATCGGTTTTGAGCTCTATGATTACAAAACATTGCAACAACCGATTGTAAAACACCAAATCTACAAAAAAATCATCGCCGTCTATATGAATTCTTTTTTGTCTTGCAACAAACGAAAAGCCATTGCCCAGTTCTAAAATAAAATCTTGTAAATAGGTAATGAGAGCAGTTTCTAAATCTTTTTCATAATAGGCACTTTCTCTTTTTAGTCCTAAAAACTCCAACACCATTGGGTCTTTGATAATTTCTTTTGGATGGGTTGGGTTTATTTCCTCTTTGGCAATTGCCAATATTTTATCTACTTCATTACTCAATAAAAGCCTTTCAAATAACTGGCTGTTGATTTGTCTTTCTAATTGCCTTGCCGACCAATTATTTTTGGAAGCCTCGGCTATATAAAACTCTTTTTTATCGGGATTTTCTATGCTTAATAAAGATTTATAATGCGACCAACTGAATTGCGTCCGCAGTGTGGACGCATTTGGAAATTGTCTGTAAAATTGTCGGTAACGTTCTAATTGCCTTACTGAAAAACCACTTCCAAATTGCGGATGAAAAGTTTCTGAAATGGACTTAATCAAAAACTGACCATACTCAGCTCTTTCTTTTCCCGCTTGTTCTTCTTCAAAAATGACTTTTCCAATATTCCAATACATCAACACTCGTTCATAGTCCACCGAACGAATGGCTCGTTCTTGAGCATTTTGAATAATTGCTTGAATTTTATGTATAATATTATTATCTAATTGCATAGCATTTATATAAAAAGTTTCAAATTCAGAAATTGTTAACCTGAAATCGTTAGTCAAAAACCGTTAATCAAAAATCAATTTTCTAAAGCACATTCAAAACCTGTTCCTTGATTTTTTCCAATTCATCCTTCATCATCACGACCAATTTTTGCATTTGTGAATGATTGGCTTTCGAGCCCATAGTGTTGATTTCTCGTCCCATTTCTTGTGTGATGAAACCTAATTTTCTGCCATTGGCTTCCGTTCCGTTGATGGTTTCCAAGAAATAATCTAAATGATTGGTCAAACGCACTTTTTCTTCGGTGATGTCTAATTTTTCGAGATAATAAATCAATTCTTGTTCAAAACGGTTTTCATCGACATTGACTTTCAATTCTGAAATGGCAGTTTGCAAACGGTCTTTTATCACCTGTACCCGTTCTGGATCTAGTGCCAGCGCCTCGTTCATATATTGACGAATGTTGCCAATGCGCAGCTGGAATTCTTTTTCCAAGGAAGCGCCTTCGTCTTTTCTGAAATTAGAAATATTATTTAGGGCTTCTTCAATAATTTTTTGAATTTCGGTCCAGTCATTTTCGTCAATTTCTTCTCTTTCGGTTTTCAGGGTATCGGGCATTCGGACGGCCATTTTCATCAATTCAGTTTCATCGGCATCAGGATACACTACACGCAACTGATTGATATAGGCTTTCACAATAGGCACATTCACTTTGGTCGAAGTTTGTTCGGCGGTGCTTTCTATAAAAACCGAAAAGTCGATTTTTCCTCTTTCGAGTTTCAAGGCTATTTGGTTGCGCAAACCCAATTCCATTTCACGATAAGTCGAAGGCATTCGCACGCTTAAATCCAAACCTTTGCTATTGAGCGATTTTACTTCTACCGTAATTTTTTTGGTGGGCAATTGCAAACTAGCTTTCCCAAACCCCGTCATTGATTGTATCATATAATTTTTTAAATGACTTCAAAGATAATAAAAAAAGTTCCCTAACGACTGAAAGAGAAATTGTAAAAAAATGCTTGTTTTCTTCTTGTTTGATTTAATTTAATCAAATACTGTTTTGGAAAAGTAATGCAATAGGTGTTGACTTTAACATATTCAGGATTAAACAAATCGCTCTGTAATTCGGTTTTTGTATTTGGTATGCAATCACAATTTGTCACCGCATATTACGGCTTACTTAAACTATCTTTTTCAATTCCCAAGTTTTTTATTTTCAATCCATTTCTAACTTTCAAAACAACTGGTTTAACTGTTTTTGGAGAAGGTTTTATTTCTTGTTTAATAATCACGGCATCGTTCAAAACATAAGGCGTTGGCATCATCCAATCGGCTCTTTTTATCATCGGAAATAGTGGATGGTGCATCAAATCGAAAGAACTTTCCATTAAATACAAATCCAAAACACTCGAAGCAGCAAAATTGAATTGTATTTCCAACGGTATTTGATTGACCACATAATAACTCAATAATTTCTTGCCTTTTCGTTCGTGCTTAGCACCTTTTTGCCCCAATAGAGTCAAACCATTGGCTTTGAGATTGTTGACAACCACATCTTCATTGGCAAAAATATCATAACGATTGACTTTTCTGTTGGGTGTAATTTTAATTTTCAAATAGTGAATGTCGGCAGCAACGGTGTCTTTCAGAAATTCAATCGTGGGCTTTGGAAGGGTTTTCAAAGGAGCATCGGCAGCAAAAGTAAAGCCAGAATTGTACTTGCTTGATAATGAATTTTGGTTTAATTCATTGGCGTTTTTTGGGTTTTGACCTAAATAGTTTTTTGTCCATTGGTCCAAATTAGTGTCATAAGTTGCCCAAATTGCTTTGTTTTTGTCGGCATCTAAAATATAGACCAAACTGTTTGATTTGGCTTTGCCCAATTCATAACCAGAATAATAATGCGCTTTGGCAAAAAAACCAATCGCCAACACTAACAAAATCGCAGATAATATTCCTTTTCGCCTGAACGAACCAAAAACAGGCAGCAATAATCCAAAAGCAAAAACAGTGAGAATAGCACTTCCAAACAATACTTTTAGCCCCAAACCTATTGGAAACATTTGGATAAATGGCACAATAATCAGTAAGGTGGGAATGCTCAATAAGAGGTTAAAAATCCATTTTGACTTTTGGGTAAGTACATAAGAAGCCAACATTAACAATCCTGCAAAAGCTGGAATAATTAAAAATCCTGTGCCTTTCAGAAAGAAAGCCAACAATCCATTAATAACAATCCAAAGGAATAATGGGGCAACATAATGGTTTATGGTCAATTTTTTCACAGAGAAAATTTGGTAAAACGCAAAGCAAATGGACAAAGTCAACAGCGTGAAAGCAGCAATATAATCGTGACCGTTATAGGTAAATCCGTTGAGCAAATCGTTGTATTGAGGGTAAATGATAAGTAATAATTTCCAACCCAAAAAGGTGGTTAAGCCCGAAACGATTAGCGAACCTAAAAACGGAATGAATCCTTTTGCTATTTCTGGGAAAGACAAAACGAGTTTGCCCAAACCAATAAACATCAAAAATAACAAAAGCCCAAAAGCAATAATGACCATAGGCAATACCCAACCAAATGGATAACTGATAAAGGCAAATGGAATCGAAAAATAGACCTCATCTTCGGTAGTTTGCGTCGAATTTAAATCGGAGTTCGAAAAATAATCCAATAAAGGCATCAAGTATTTTCCCTGATGTGCCAAGCTGTTTTTGCTCAAATGATTGATGTCATCTTGTGCCGTGTGGTAATTGTAATGACCGTCAATGAAAGCAAAATTGTAGCCCTGAATATTGCCTTGTTCCCTGAAAACAGTCAAATCGGTATCGTTGGGCAACATTTTGTAAACGCTGTACATCAAGGAATTGGAAACTGGATATTTGACTTTTGCAGCTGCAAATTCTTTGACCAAACTGGCATTTCCTCCGTTGGTTTCCATCAACATATAACTTGGGCCAGAACTTCCTCGAGCTTCAAAATTCAAAACCAAGCCCACTTCTTTAGCCCAATGGTGTTGGGTTACAAAAAGGGCTGCTCCATTCAATCCCAATTCTTCTGCGTCTGAAAACAGAATAATGATGTCGTTTTTGTGTTGTTTTTTGTTGTAGGTAAAAGCACGAACACTTTCGAGAATTGTCGCCACGCCCGAGCCCGCATCGCTAGCTCCTTTTGAATAGGAATGGGGTGCGCTGTCATAATGTGTTAGTAGGAGCAAGGCTTTGTTGCTGTTACTGCCTTTTATTCGAGCCAAAATGTTTTTACATTGGGTCAAAGTTCCCCAATCCGAAAAGGCAAAACCTTCTTGAATGGAAGTTTCTAAACCCATATTTTGCAATTCTTCTACCAAGTAATTGGCAATCACATCGTGATTTTCGGAACCCACAAAATGCGGTTTTTGGGAAATGTTTTTTACTTGTTCCAAAGCTCTTGTGGTCGAAAAGTCCGAAAGAGGAACATCGTCATTATATATCGATTTTGGCATCATCGTGAAGAAAACAAATCCAAGTATTCCTAGAAGGAACAGCAGGGATAAAACGGAGGAATAACTTTTTTTCATAGGGAATAGCATTGGATTCTAAATTTCTTTTTTAACAAGCATATAATAATCATCCTCCAAAGCACGATAGCCTTGGTCGTAAACAAAATAGTAGGTGTTTCCAGTTTTGGTTGCCAGAATATTGGTAAAAAATTCAAAATCGAATCCTTTGCTCAACAGTTTTGACTTGGTTGTTTTTCCTTTTCCATCCACATTCAAAGCTGAAAGAATACGGTAATTTTTACGCAATTTGTTGTTCACGTTACGCATAAAATTGGTGCTGTCTTTGTTTATTTTGTTGTTGTAGGCATTGCGACAACCGTCGCTGCAAAACTTTTTGTCTTCGCGGCCCACAATTTTGTCTCCACATTCTAGGCAGTTTTTGTCCATAATCTTTGTTTTTAAATCCTATTTTAAATATTGTAACCTTAATTTAAACCATTAAGTGCATTAAGAAAATTAAGTTCTGTGTTTTGTTAATGAACTATAATTTCTCAATGCTTTGAAATATATTTTACATTTTTTATAAAACTTAGTAAATTCATTTTTTTAAAATTGACCTTTGTGCAATAAAGCTTGTTCGATATGTGCCAAATGATGGTTGCAATGCCAGGCATACACTCCGATAGTTTCCTCTAAACTTGAAATTTTTAGGTTTGCTGGATGAAAAAATTGTCGTTTTAATGCTGCTCCTCCAAGACTTCTCAAAAGCAAAACCCAACGAGCGTGAACGCCTTCGATGATTTGAATGGAAGGCGAAATATCATTTGAATTACCATCTTCGTGTTCAGCCCATAGTGCTTCTTCATAAGGTTTGATGTTGGGAACATCTTCGGTCAAAGCCAATTTGAATCGAATAAAACTATTGATGTGACTGTCGGCACAATGATGCACGACTTGCTTGATGTTCCAGCCTTTTGGACGATAAACCCAATTCAATTCTTCGACAGAAAGGGTTTCGGTCAGTTTTTTTATTTTGGATGGAAAAAGTTCAATAGTTGTAATCCAAGTTTCTAAATCATTTTTGGATATGGAATCTGTTTTTGGACATTTTCCAATCGGAAATTTTAGATTTTCTTGGGTTAAATCGTTTTTCATTATACGAGGATTAATTCTTTAAAAATCAGTCAAATATAATAAATATTTTCCAATTACAAACGGTTACAAATAGTTACAACCGAAAGTAAATAGTTATCAACCGAATAAATTTTGAGAGCTGTCGCATCTTTGCCCTGTTGATTTGAACGAGTCATTCAACAAATCTTATATAAACAATTTAAATTTACACGCCATGAATGCATTGAAAAACACAGTACAGTTAATCGGTCACGTAGGACAAGAACCAGAAATCAAAACTTTTGATGGAGGAAAAAAAGTAGCCAATATCACAATGGCAACAAATGAAGTTTATTACAAAGATAATGGAGACAAAGTAGAAAAAACCGAATGGCATAAAGTGAAAGCCTGGGGAAAAGTTGCCGACATCATCGAAAAATATGTTACTAAAGGCAAAGAAATTTGCATAGAAGGGAAAATAACCTACAGTGATTATCTAGACAAAAACGGAGAGAAACGCTTCGTTACCGAAATTGTAGCAAATGATATTTTGCTTTTGGGAAAATAGTTTGTCTGAAATTTTTATATGAAAAATGCCCTCTCAATCGGAGGGCATTTGTTTTATAAATTAAGAAACTTTTTTCTTTAGATCAAATAAAATTAAAAATTAATCTCGAGAAACCTCTAGGATTTCGAATTTCAAAACGCCATTTGGCACAATAATTTCGGCAACTTCACCAACTGATTTGCCCAATAAACCTTTGCCAATGGGCGAAGTTACTGAGATTTTTCCAGTTTTCAAATCGGCTTCACTTTCGGCAACAAGGGTGTATTTCATTTCCATTCCGTTGGCTTGATTCTTGATTTTCACATTCGATAATACCAAAACTTTGGAAACATCCAGATGTGTTTCGTCAATCAATCTGGCGTTAGAATGTACTTCTTCGAGCTTGGCAATTCTCATTTCCAACATTCCTTGTGCTTCTTTGGCAGCGTCATATTCGGCATTTTCAGACAAATCTCCTTTATCTCTTGCCTCGGCAATGGCTTGCGAAGCTTTTGGTCTTTCAATACTTTTTAATTGATCTAATTCGTCTCTCAATTTTTTTAATCCTTCGGCGGTGTAATAAGATACTTTGGTCATAACTTCATCATTTATATAAAATACAAAAAATCCCATCAGGACGGGATTTCTTTTTGCAAAGATAGTATTATTTTTATTTAATCTATAAATATACGTTAAACATATCTATTTCAAAGTTAATTAAATTATTTTTG
>DMHA01000337.1:0-925 GCA_003449615.1 Flavobacterium sp. | reverse complement strand
ATTATTTTTGTTTAACTAATTCCTATAATTTATTCTGTAATGAAAAAATATTTTCTTTTGTTAATGGTCTTTCCAATACTTTTTGGTTGCAGTACTAATTCTCCTAATAACAATAATCCCTATTTGCCTAATTACACTGTGAATTTAGAAATTAATCTGAATTTGCCTCTATATTATGATCTTAAATTCATGAGTAACGCCGTTTATATTCCAAATCAAGGCGTTCGTGGAATTATTGTTTTCAATAACTCAGGTACTTCCTTTAGTGCTTTTGATGCTGCTTGTCCTAACCAGGCTTTGAGTGCTTGTTCTACAATGACTTTCAAAAAACTTGACCCCAATGACCCATCAAAAATTGACGAAACAAACGTGGTTTGTGCTTGTGATAATGCAGAATACAGTTTATTTAACGGTCAAAGTCCAGGAAAACAATATCCATTAAAACAATACCGAGTTCAAGTAAATGGGAATATTTTGAGAGTTTATAATTAATTTTTCTGATAATAATAAAGTTTAAGCCTTTGTCCAGGCCTTTGTCAAAGTTTTTCAGCGTATATATAACTTTGACAAAGGTTAAAATTGGATAAAAGTTCTATTGCATAATTTGGGTTAAAATTTTCACAACAAAAAGCCCTTCAGAAAATTTTCTAAAGGGCTTTCTACATTATTTTTAGGTTTACAACAAAGCGTCTAAACTGTCGGCGTAAGTTTGTTTTGGAGCTACTCCTACTTGTTTTCCTACCACTTCACCTTTGTGAAACACCAAAACAGTGGGTATGTTTCTCACTCCGTATTTGGCTGCAAATTCTTGATTGGCATCTACATCTACTTTTCCTACCACAACTTTTCCTTCATATTCTTCGCTGATTTGGTCAATGATTGGACCTACCATTCTACACGGGCCACACCAAGCTGCCCAAAAATC
>DMHA01000218.1 GCA_003449615.1 Flavobacterium sp. | reverse complement strand
AGGTTTTGAAAACCTGTTAGAAATTTATTTGAGCTAATCCTTTTTTTAGTTGTCTAATAAGAGGATACCTAACAGGTTTTGAAAACCTGTTAGGATTAAAAAAAAAAAACTGACCTTGAAAAACAAACTAATCGCGTTCCTACAAAGCATCATCAATTGGATAAAACACCATAAAACGAAAGAAGCCGTCTCAAGTTTTCAAAAAAGTCCAGCCACTTGACTATTCACAAACTCCAAAAACCGTTCGTCTGCCTCTGAAAACGGATTGAGAACGTGACTATCGATGTCTATTTGACCTATGTTTTTTCCATTTACAAAAAGAGGCACCACAATTTCTGATTTAACCGTGAAGCTACAAGCAATGTAATTGTCCTGTGCTGCCACATCAGGAACCACGAAATTTTGGTTAGAAACCGCTACTTGCCCACAAATTCCTTTTCCGAAAGGAATAACAGTGTGGTCAGTTTCGGCACCAATATATGGGCCAAGATGCAAGGTTTTGGTTTCGGGATTGGCAAAATAAAAACCAACCCAATTGTAATAGGAAACAGCATTGTGGAGAAGTTTGCAAATTTTTAACAATTTTTCTTCTCTAGCAATGGTGCTATTTGCAATAATTTCGGTTACTTTTGGTTTTAATTCTTCGAAAGTCATAGTCGTAATTTTTTGTAAAAGTATTTAAAAAAGTGGAAAATACGAAGTGGGAAGTGGGAAGTAATACCAATAATATTTATAAAATAGTCCATTAGTTTATGGTATAATGCCGATTACTTGTCCCGAAAATTCGGGATAGTATGAAAATAGTCCATTTTTCTTGGACTATATTGACCCGAGCGATAGCGAACAGGCGAAGCAATACATAATCGGTATAAAAAATAGCAACAAAGACAATTAAACCCTTTTCAAGAACAAAAATAAAATTAAGTCGCTGGAATTAAAGACTCTTTCTATTTTTAATTAAACTCGTTAAAAATTCTATTTTGAAAAAATATATTATTCTCTACAAACCTTTTTTGCTTTTTTTAGGTAAGTTTTTACTAACCTACTTGGTTTTAACCTTGGTTTACCAAAGTTATCTTAGTCAATTTGAGGTCAACAAAAATGAAACCGATGATTTTACAGTATTGGTAGCAAAACAAACCGAAGCAGTAATGCTTTTCTTTAATTGCGACATTACAACTACACCAAGCACAAAAGACCCTTCGGTGATTTTGAATTACAATCAAAAACCAATGGCTCGGATTATTGAAGGTTGCAATGCTTTGAGTGTAATTATCCTATTTGTTTCATTCATTATTGCCTTTTCGGGAAGGGTTAAGCCTACTATTTTGTACCTTATTTTTGGAAGTATTCTCATTCATATTCTAAACCTTTTTAGAATTGCACTTTTAATCGTTTTGATGTATTATTATCCTGAACACCAACATTTTCTGCACGGAGTAGTCTTTCCATTGATAATCTATGGGGTTGTTTTTGTTTTGTGGATTATTTGGGTCAATAAATTTTCGAAATATGCTAAAAAATCGCTTCAGCCCAAAAATTAGTATCGCCCTTGCAACCTTATTTGTTCTTTTGTTGGTTCTAATTCGGACTTATGAAGATGCCTTGTTTTATGACCCATTTTTGGATTATTTCAAGTCGGATTATTACAATTTACCCCTACCTGAAATTCATAATTTTCAATTGTTTACGAGTATATTTTTCAGGTATTTTCTAAATTCAATCCTTTCTTTAGCTATAATTTTTGTTGTATTTAAAGATGTTGATGCTGTAAAATTTGCCTCTTTTTTATACCTTTTATTTTTTGTGATTTTGGTTGTAGCTTTCTTTTTTATTCTTTTACGAAATGGCGAAACCAATAAAATGAACTTGTTTTATGTGAGACGATTTCTCATCCAACCTCTATTTTTGTTGTTGTTTCTTCCAGCATTTTACTTTCAAAAACAAAATAAACAAAATGATTAATTTATCAAATTGCCAAAACAGAATAAAACCCGATTGTTATTTCTTTAAAATTCAATAACTACCATAATTATGAATTTAGCCATCTTTAGAAAATTAGTACTTTTTTTTATAGTCACTTCGGCTGTTGCACAAACAGAAACCGAGGTTAATCCTCCCTACAACATCAAAACGGTGTCTTTTGTACAAAACAACGAAAATGTAGTTCCAATTTTTAAATTAGGAGACGGATTCCAATTTCAATTTGATGATTTATTTGGCAACGAGGCCAATTATTATTTCGAAATTGTGCATTGTGATTACAATTGGATTCCAAGCAACATTCCCAAAAACGAATATATAAAAGGTTTTGACGGGCAGAGAATCATTCAATACGAGAACTCCATCAATACCTTACAAATTTATTCGCATTACATATTGCCCGTTCCCAATCAATTTATGCAATTGCTCTTTAGTGGCAACTATATCCTGAAAATTTTAGACGAAAGCAAAGAGGTAATTTTGTCTCGAAAGTTTGTTGTTTATGAAGACCTTGTAACTATTCCTATTCAAGTGAGAAGAGCCCGTACTCCCGATGTTTTATTTCACAAGCACAATTTAGATTTTTCAATAAAATCGCTTGCCATCAATTTTCAAACTCCTTTGCGAAATATTAAACTAGCCATATTGCAAAACGGACAATTGAATACCGCCATCAAAAATATTGCACCACAATACACTATTGGCAATGATTTAATTTATAAATACGACAAAGAAACCCAATTTTGGGCGGGGAATGAATTTTTGTTTTTTGACAATAGCAACCTCAGAGCGGTAGGGAATAATATCTCCCAAATAGATTCAGGCAATGGGATATACAATTCCTATTTATTTACTAACATTGCCAGAGAAAATCGCAGCTACACCTTGGCGCCAGATGTGAATGGAAACTTTGTGGTTCGCAATATAAACGGATTGAAAAATGAAATTGAAGCCGATTATGCTTGGGTCTATTTTAGCCTTTTGTATTCGAACTTACCAGAAAATAAAAGCATTTATATTACAGGAATGTTCAACAATTACAGCTTATTGCCAGAATATAAAATGGATTATAATGCCGACACAAACCGGTATGAAAAAGCGGTTCTAATCAAACAAGGTTTTGCCAATTTTCAATATCAAATTGCAGATGAAAAAGGTGTTGTTGACGGGAAAAGTGCACCAGATGGTAATTTTTGGCAAACAGAAAACGATTATACCATTTTAGTATATTACCGAGAAAATAATGACCGCTACCAAAAAGTAATAGGTAAAGCGAATGCAAATTCAAGTCAGATTATCGATTAAAAAAACATTTTTAAAAAAAACACAACTAACTCTTTTTTTTGTAAATTTGGCATTATTAAATTCAATAGTAATACTTTATTATGGTATCTCAAATTACAAGAGGCATAAAAATTTCGGTTTTGACTAGTTTTGAAGGCACTTACTTCAAAAACTACAAGATTCATTTTGCCTTTAGTTATGAAATAACCATCGAAAACCACAGCAAAGATTCGGTTCAATTGATATCACGTCATTGGGAAATTTTCGATGCCCTAAACAGCAACGAAGTGGTTGACGGCGAAGGTGTTGTTGGCAAAAAACCTGTTCTAAAACCTGGCGAATTGCATACTTATAATTCTGGCTGTCTGCTTGCTTCTCCTTACGGAGCAATGAAAGGCTATTTTAATATGATTAATTTTACCACCACCAAAAATTTTAAAGTAATCGTACCCACCTTTAGACTGTGTGCACCTTTTGCTATGAATTAAAATTTTTTGGATAGTCAAAAAAGGGGGATTATTTATTCCTATTAATTAAATACTTTTCCAGTTTTTCAATAATTGAAGGGTCTAAGTCATTGATATTTAAATAAAAGTCTTTATTGTTATACATAAAAATTTTAAGTAATTCATTCCCTTTCCAGAACAAAACTTTACCATTTAAAACATCAGAACCAACATATACAAGCATATTTGCTATAAATAAATCTCTTTCTAGTGGTTTTATTTGAATAGAAAATTGAGAATACGAAATGTTTTTTTCCGTAAACTCTGATATCAAATAATTTTCAGTACTATTAATTCTCCCAATTCCTTTGAAATTATTATTATTTATTTTTAATTTTAATTCGCCTAGTTTATTTAAAACTTGAAAAGAAACAGGTATTAAATAATTATTATTGTCTAAATAAAATCCATGATAATCTCCAATTAAAAACTTTACAATTTTCAAACGACTTAAAGAATTTGATAAATCAGAAACTTTTTGTGGTAATACACCCTCAACTTCCATCCTTTGAGAATGTAGATAATAATGAAAGTTTGGATTTATTTCTTTATCCCTTACTTTTTCATTTTGCAACTCAAGTGTATCTACTTGTTCAAAAACTAATTTTCCTATTACTGGGTTATTATTTCTACTAAAACCACAGTAAGCACCCAGTAAAACAGGCTTTGTTTTCATATTATTACCATAAAATAAATTCACAAAACACTCCTTATTTAAACTTGAATTTTCTTTGTTAAAATAAAAAGATAAAGCACTTTCGCCAGTGGAAACACACTTTCCGAAATAAGTATAAAAGGAAGGTTCCAATTCTTTTTCCCAATATAAAATTTCCCAAGAGGCAGTTTTCATCTTATGAATGGTAAATTTAGATTTAATGTAATATTTTCTATCTTCTACATAATATCCTATATAATATAATATTTCATCTGAAACAATATCATTATTAAAGTTTGTTTCCTCGGTAATTCTAATTTCGGAACTTATGTGAGGTGAATTTTTTAAATAGTCTTCATAATCTTTGTAGCCAGCAGCATTAATTAATAACATTAAATATTCCCTTCTGGCTTTAATATGGTTGCTGTGTCCTTTGTCAATATCCTTGGTTTTGTTGTACAAATATTTTCCATTTATCCATTTTCCTGTTTTCTCAACAATAAAATTTTTGAGATTAGGTAGCTTGTCATCATAGTTTCCAAAACCATAGAGTTGAAAAACAGTAAGCATTTTTATTTCTATTGAATAATGTTCAGAAAAAACAATTAATAACTCTTTGTGCAAACTCAATATAAAATCAGTCGATATATTAATTCCTCTTGTAATCATAGCGAAAAGTTTTAATAAAAGTTAAAAATACA